>JACQXR010000155.1 GCA_016208585.1 candidate division TA06 bacterium
ATTATATACACTACACGAACATTTGTCAAGCATTATTTTTCAGGACGTTGCTCCCTGTAATGTATTGTTAATCCAGGCTTCCTGGTTATTGCCGATTTTTTTCGATTTGTAGTGTATATAAAAGGGACGGAATTCAGGGAAATAAACAAGATCCTTTTGATTTGAATGGAGTATCTACCACGAAAACCCTGAATAACCAAAACACGGAAAATACTATTCAATATTCTGATTCAGTGGTAAAGCCCCAGTCAAGTGCGTCTATATCGTGTTAGGAGGGTCGTGGATAAAAAAGAACAGACATCGGGACACCGCCGGCGTTTGAAGGATAAATTCCGCCGCACCGGCGGAGAAGGCCTGCACGACTACGAGCTGTTGGAACTGCTTTTGACCTATGTCCTGCCCCGGCGCGATGTGAAGCCTTTGGCCAAAGAGCTTATCAACAGATTTGACGGCCTGGCCGGAGTGTTGGACGCCCCACCCGAAGACCTGGAGAAAGTGAAGGGCCTGGGGACATCACCGGCGGTGCTGATCAAGCTGACCAAACGTCTGTCCGAACAGTACCTGGCCGCCGAAATGAAGTCCCGAGACGTCCTGGCCTCGCCCCAGTCGGTGCTGGCTTTCGCCCGGACCAAGATGGCCGGACTGCCCAACGAGGCCTTCCTGTGCATTTATCTCAATGCCAAGAACGAGGTGCTGAAATACAAGACCATCAACCAGGGCACGGTGGACAAGGCGGCGGTCTATCCCCGGCGGATAATCGAAGAGGCCCTGAACCTTCACGCGGCCGGATTGATTTTGGTGCACAACCACCCCAGCGGCCATTGCCAGCCCTCGCAGGAGGACCGGCAGCTGACCGATTCCATCGTCAGCGTGGCCCGGACCCTGGACATCAGAGTACTGGACCATCTGATAGTGGGCAGGCTGGGCTATTACAGCTTTGCCGAGAATAAATTGCTGTAA
The DNA here is from genome assembly GCA_016208585.1 of candidate division TA06 bacterium. Lineage (NCBI taxonomy): Bacteria > candidate division TA06 bacterium. The sequence goes on from JACQXR010000155.1 coordinate 961, forward strand.
AGCTTCAAAACGAATATTGAAAGGAATAGCTTTATGTCAGACCAATTCACCGAAGAAATAAAAGTATCCGGCGAACAGCTGCTGGCCAAGATCAAGGAACTGGTCAGGGAGGGCAACATCCGCCGCATCACTATAATAGACCGGGACGGCAAGACCATCATGGCTTTCCCGCTGACCATCGGAGTGGTGGGCGCCCTGATCGCCCCCACTCTGGCCGCCATCGGCGCGGTGGCGGCGCTGGTAACCGAGTGCACGGTCAAGGTAGAGCGGGAGCAGAAGTAACGTGCCCGGCAGTGCATTTAATTTCCCTAACAACTTATGAGGGGATATCATGAAGATCACCTATAAATGCGTCTTCTTTCACTTGATTGTGCTGTTATCTTTCTCTTATCCCCTGTATGCTGATCGCTCAGACAAATGTCTTGATTATATCCAGCGTAAATATTATTTTACTGTCGATTCAATCATCCGGGACTGGGAGCACGATTCCGTACCTGACCCTGAACTGTTTGTTGTTAAAACAAGTTATTTTTTCAGCTTGGCATCGTCTAATTTGCTCAGAATTGATAAGAAAGTGCCCATTGGTAGCAAGGCTATACCTATCCAGCATAAAGAAACAGGAGAAATATACTACATTCATGACGATAAAGCATACAAGCCAGAATTTGTCGATTCGGCAATATCAAGCGTAAAAACCGGCATACGTTTATTTCCACACCGTTTTGATCTACGTTTTGGTCTCGCCTATATCTGCCAAGAAATTGGAGATATAAAGGCCCAGGTAAGTATCTTGTCACAGACGGTAGAACATGCAAAGGCATACCCTAATTCGGTACTGTGGGCAAAAAATAAACCAATAGCCAACACAGATTCGTTTCTGATTCAATCACTGCACAGCTATGGCCTGTATTATTACCAAACGGAAGAAGATGAGAAATTTGGACAAATTGCTAAACTCCATGTGAAATACTTTCCACATAGTGTAATCGGACGCAATGACCTTGGCAACTACTATGGATTCAAGCGGCTGTGGCGAAAAGCATTGGAACAGTATATGACAGCCTTCACAGGGGATACCACCGATATGCTGGTGTTAAACAATATAGCCCACACATACAAGAAACTCGGTGATAACCACAACACCATTAAATATTACACAAAAGTCATTAATAACACCACGGATCAACAGGTCAAGGAACAAGCCCTTGATGGACTAAATTCCTTACAGAAAAAAGTGCCACCCATGAAACGGCAAAATAATAAACCTTGAGTTATAAAGATACATTCGCCAAACCCCGGATAGTGGTCAGCAAATGCCTGGGGTTCGCCGCCTGCCGCTACAACGGCCTGATGATCTCCAGTCCTTTGGTTCGAAAACTTAAGGACCACGTCGACTTCGTCCCGGTCTGCCCGGAACAGGAGATCGGCCTAGGCGTGCCCCGCGATCCCATCAGGGTCATTGAAATCAAGGGCCGCCGCTCGCTGTTCCAGCCGGCCACCGGCCGCGACCTGACCAAAGAGATGAAGGCCTTTGCCGGAAAATTCTTCAGAAACCTTGGCCCGGTGGACGGTTTTCTGCTCAAGAGCCGCTCCCCCTCCTGCGGCATCGGGGATGTCAAGATATATTCCGGCACCAAGGAGAAGCAAACTATTCTGACCGCCAAGGGTCACGGATTCTTCGGTAGCCGGGTGATGAAACTTTACCCGGGGCTGGCCATAGAAGACGAAAGCCGGTTGAAGAAAGCCGCCATCAGGGAACATTTTTTGACCAGTATCTTCACTATGGCTTATCAAAGGAGAACCTTGAAGTCTGGCTCGGTAAAAAAATGATTCGGCCCCGGCCCAGGCCGAATGTTTCAGCCTTAAACAGAAAAATAGCATAATAAAAAGGATCTTATGTTAAAAGCACTGAAGACGACATTATTCCTTTCAATTTTTGCGGTTTTGGCCTTTGTCCCCGGCCAGGTTCAGGCCCAGGAGGCAAAATACAATTATACCGATGACGAAGGCTATGGGTTCAATTCCGGAAACCGCATATTGCTGGGATACGCCGCCAATATCCCCAACCAATATCTGGGTTTTACCCTGGGTTTTTCCCGTCCCAGAACCTGGGGCCTCTTTATAGACTACAAAATGAACACCGCCTCCCTGGATATCGCTTCTTATTTATATGATTACACCGTCGAGTATGTTGCTACAGTTTACACCTCCGATACTTTAAAAGATACCCGCGGTTCCTGGATTACGGTCAACGGAGGAATGACCCGGCCTCTCAACGACAATTTCTGCGCCTATCTGGGGCTAGGCGTATCCTTTTACCGGGTTTACCGGCAGTATTACGAACCCTATAAAAATATGGGAGACAACGGCTATTACTGGATAAACGACGATCAAAGTTCCACCGCAAATTTTAACGCCAACGCCGGCGTTTACTATAAACTAGGGCGCTATTTTTATCTGCATCTGGGCGGGGACATCCGGCCCCTTGGCCTGACAGCAGGTTTTGGTTTGGCCCCCTGATATTTAGTTTAAAATAGACTTGACTTTTAACCGCTCCATAAGCTACATTTATGGTAATATTCTCTGAAAATATTAATTCAGATAAGGGCTTGATATGAAAATCAGGGTATTGGGCGCCTCCGGTTCCAAACTGCCCGGCTTCGGGCTTACCAGTTTTTTGCTGGACAAAACAATGCTGATAGACACCGGGGCCGCCGCTTCCATGCTGCCCTTTGACGAGCAAAAAAAGATCGAGACCGTTTTTTTATCCCACATTCACATCGACCACAGCCTGGGGCTGCTGCTGATGGCCGACAACCTGGCGGGCTGCACCAAAAAACCAATCAGCATCGCCAGCATCCCCGAAGTGCTGCAGGGCCTGCGCAGCCATCTTTTTAACAATCACGTCTGGCCGGATTTCACCGCCATCCCCGACCGGAAACGGGCGGTATTCAGGCTTTGCCCATTGAAGGAAAACCTGGCCGTCAAAATCGGCAGATATACGGTCAAGGCCGTCAAAGTCAGCCATTCTGTGCCCACGGTGGGCTTCATAATCTCGGACGGCAAGTCCAGCCTGCTTTATACCGCCGACACCCGGGCCACCGAGCGCATTTGGCTGGAGGCTCAAAAAGCGAAGAACCTTAAAGCGGTGCTGGTGGAGACCTCTTTTCCCAACCGGCTCCAGGGTTTGGCCGATATCTCCGGCCACCTCACTCCCAAAACGCTATCCAAAGAAGTTGCCAAGTCCGGGCTGAAAGCGCCTTTTTACGTGTTTCACATCAAGGCCATGTTCGTGGAGGAGGTCCAGCAGGAAATTGCCGACCTTAAAAGTTCCCAGATCCAGCTGGCCATGGAAGGCGCTCAATATACATTTTGAGAATTTAGGAATTACGGGAATCCAATTACCGTTCCGCCAGAGGCGGACCCGCTCGTGCCATAGGCAGACCAGCCTATATGGATTTACCTGCGGTGGCGGAGAAGACGCTAAGCATGCCCTGCAAAGGGGGCGCGAAGCATATTATTCAAATCACAAAAAACACCACGCCGGCCCTGAGAAAAAAAAGTTTGACAATTTATCAACAATAAAGCCCTTGATCCGGCCGGAGCACCAAGAAGCGCTTTCCGGCCATATTTTTTTGCTTGCAAAAGCGCCAAGAATGCCATAGAATATGATAGCTGAATATTATTACTGAATTTATCAAAGGTCAAAAAATTGAAAAAACGTCTTGCTTTAATATTGTTGAGCCTGACATTTGCTATCGGCTGCGTCAAAAGACAGGTTTTAAATCCCGACCAGGCCAACCTAGCCCTGCTGGATTATATTGACCTTGCCGCCGCCCAGGAAGATCAGGGGAACCTTAAAGGAGCCATCAAGACTTACAAGAGGGCTCTGGAGATCAACCGGAGCTCGGCCCTGCTGCACCTGTATATCGCCCAGAACTATTACGAACTGGGCAACGATACCCTGGCGGCGCTGTATGCCCGGAAGGCGGCCAAACTTGACTCTGCCAATGTTGATCCCTACTTGATTCTGGGCAATGCCTACCTGATAGCCAAAGACTGGCCGGCCGCCCTGGCCGAGTACCAGCAAGCCTTTAAGCTGGATCCCCGAAACAGCGAGATCGCCGTTACTCTGTCCGGTCTTTACGAAATAGCGAACCAGCCGGATTCGGCCCAGAATGTATTGACTCAGGCCATGGTTCAAAATGATGACCCGGAACTTCAGGTCCAGCTGGCCGGGGCGCTGGCCCGGGCCAAAAAATATCAGCCGGCCATAGAACAATACCGGTCGGTCCTGCTGAGCGATCCCCAGAATGCCAAGACCTCCCTTTCCCTAGCCGCGCTTTACGAAGCCGTGGAACAGCCGGATTCGGCCTATGCTTACTACCTGGCGGCCGAAGAGCTATCTCCGAAGAACCAATATCTGAAAAGGCATATTTTCAATCTGCTGCTCTTGAAGAACGATTTTCCCGGGGCCATCCTCAAGGCTGAGGATATTCTGGCGCTGGGGATCAAGGACAGAAATTTGAGGCTGCAACTGGCCCGCCTCTATTATCAGCAAAAAGACTATCCTGCGGCCTTTCTGAATTTTGACCTCCTGCTGCAGGACGACAGCCTGAACACCGAGGCCCTGTATACCCTGGCCCGTCTTAAGCTGGAGCAAAAGCAGTATCCCGAAGCCTCCGGATATTTCAGCCGCACCCTTCGCATACTGCCCCGGCTGGCCGAGGGTTGGCTTAACCTGGGAATCTGCCAGCTGGCCCAGCAGCAGAAGGACTCGGCCCAGATATCATTTAAAAGATCCAGGCGCCACGGCAACAAAATGCAACTGGATTACATCTGGGGCTACGCTTACGTTCAGCTGGAGCAGTATTCCCAGGCCATCCCTCATTACCTTAAACTTTATCCCAAGAACAAAAAGGATCTGAACCTGCTTTTTAACCTGGCCGCCGCCTATGAAAGATCGGGAAACTTTGAGCAGGCCGAGGGCTATTTTCTCCTGTTGCTGGCCCGCCAGCCCGGCAATCATCTGGCCCTGAATTATCTGGGATATATGTACGCTGAGCGGGGCATAAACCTGGACCAGGCCGAGACCATGGTGGCCAAGGCCCTGCAGGCCGAGCCCGATAACGCGTATTACATTGACAGCATGGGATGGATCTACTTCAAACAGGGAAAAATGTCCCAGGCCGGAGAGGAACTGGAACGGGCGGTTAAACTGATGCCCGAAGATGCCGCCATGCGCGATCACTTGGGGGACGTCTACCTGGCCCTGGGCCAAAAGGACCTGGCCCTGAAACAGTGGCGCAAAGCGCTGGAGCTGGACCCTAAAAAGGAAGATGTCAAAAAGAAGATTGAGGCCCATGAATAAACTTAAACGCCGGCTGTTGCCTCTTTGCCTTTTGCTTTTTGCCTTCTGCCTTTTCCCCGGCTGCTCCCATTTTAAGCCCCAGCCCCGGAAGCTGGCCCCCGAAAAGGTCTGGCAACAGGTGCAGCAGAGTTATTCCGAACCGCGCCCGCCCTATTGGGCCGAGGGCGACCTCACCTTTAGTTCTCCGGATTTCAATCAATCATTTTCCTTCACCCTGCGCTGGGAAAGCCCCCACAGAATGCGGATAGACGTCGCAGGCTTCCTGGGCTTTACCCTGGCCTCGGCCGCGGTCTGCAACAGTCTGGCCTGGCTCAATATCCCCATCAAAAGCGTTTACCTGAAGGGGCAGATCCAAAAAATTGACTCGGCCTCGGCCAATGCCCTGGGATTCTCGTTGGACCAGTTCCTGAAAATGCTGGAAGGCCGGCCTCCCCTACTCCCGGGCAAATGTGACTTTGCCGGTGAGGATGAATTTTTAAGTTTCAGCTATCAGGACAGCCTGGCGGCCTACATTTTCCGGGTGGACCCCAAACTGGGCCGGATCGCGGAATACCGGGTTCAGAACGGAACCGAAGACCTGCAGCAGATCAGTTACGGCAACTGGCGGACGCTGGGCCCAAGTTCCCGCCCCTATGCAATTGAGATGACAAAGCCCCGGCAGGATCTGGAGATGTCGGTCACCTACCGGAAGATCTCCCCGGTGGAATCATTTAAACCCGAGACCTGGCAGCAGCTCTTGCCCCGGGGTGTTACTCCCGGAGAGTTTTGATATGGCCAAAAACAAATACGGCTGGAAAACGCTCTCATCCAAAGTGGTCTACCAGAACCCCTGGATCTCGGTGCGGCACGACCGCATTGCCTACCCCGGCGGCCATAAGGGCGTTTACGACGTGGTGCAAAAAAGGCCGGGGGTGGCCGTGGTGGCGGGGAACGCGGCGGGACGGATTTATCTGGTCAAACAGTACCGCTATACGCTGGACGGCGTGTTCTACGAACTGCCGG
>JACQXR010000156.1 GCA_016208585.1 candidate division TA06 bacterium
ACAGGTTGAAGGCCCGTAAACTTGACAATCAAAAAACCGAAGTCAGAATTGGATGTGCCATTCTCAACCGCCTGGCTCAAATAGGTATGCCGGTGTCATATAAGGTTGCTGTCTAATCATCGATTTATCAGGGGATGCTGATCTTTACAATCTTTGCGCAACAAAGCCAATTTCAGTTACAAAATGTTTGGCTGCCGTCAATGGTAATTCATCGTCGCAGTATACATATTATAACAATGATGGGACCGTTATGTCGACCTCGTCTACGTACGGGGAATTGGATTCAGGTTTAAAGAAACAAATTCAAAATGTTTTAGGATTCTGGTATTTTACTACAGGTTTTGGAGGCGAATATCACTTCAACCCTACATTTAGTGTCATTGGAGAATCTGGCTTTCGTATAGCTTTATCTTCTTCTGAAAGAGGATGGGAACGGATCACCGGTGGATAGTGAAAGCAGTTATGGCGCTTATGAAGATGAATGGAAATTGAAAATGGCGGCAGTCGTTGGAATAACTTATGCAAAAGTAGGTTTATGTTATTATTTTGGCGTCACAGGCAAAGAATAATATAGCGTACCTTCGGAATTTCGTAACTTTAATATTTAGGAAATGAGGGCAAAACATCATATAGGTTGCGGTATGAAAGGTAAAAAAACTCTTGCAGAAATAAAGAACGTACTTAAAGAGCATCAACGGGGATTGAGAGCGAGGTACGGAATCAAGAATATCGGCATTTTCGGCTCTTATCTGAGGCGCGAAGCCGGGAATAATAGCGATCTTGACATATTAGTGGAATTTGACCCTAGCGTTGACATCGGACTGTTAAAATTCGTGGAGATCGAAAACTATTTAAGCGGCATCTTTGGCGTCAAAGTGGATCTCGTGGAAAAACCCGCATTGAAACCAAGAATAGGAAGGCGGATATTAAAAGAGGTCATCTATCCGTGAATAGAGAGATTGGCGATTACCTTCAGGATGTGATTGACGCTATGGATAAAAGTGTCGAATTTACCCAAGGCATGAAATTTGAAAAATTCATCGGCGATGATAAGACAGTATTTGCAGTAATTAGGGCCATTGAAATTATCGGCGAAGCTGTTAAAAACATACCCGAGGATGCGAGGAAAGAACATCCCGCGATCCCTTGGAAAAGCTTGGCCGGGATGAGAGACAAGCTTATTCACGCCTATTTTGGAGTTGATCTAAAAAGAGTATGGAAAACCGTGAAGGAAGAAATGCCTCCATTAAAGCCTTTGTTTGGAAAAATGTTAAAGGGACTAAAGAAATGAACCCGTTAAACATCTCAAGCTATTACGTTCATAACATCAAAAATATTTTGGAGATATCATGGATGCAATAAATTTGACATTGCTTGTAGTTCTGACCGGCCTGGCCTGCGCCGCGGTGTTCCTAAAGGATCTGCTTAAAGCGGCCATCTCGCTGGCCTTCATGAGCGCCCTGCTGGCGGTGCTGCTGTACCGTCTGAATTCTCCTTACGCCGCGGTGTTTGAGCTCTCGGTGGTGGCCGGCCTGATCACGGTGCTGTTCGTCTCGGTGATAGCCCTGACCAAGGAAGAGGAGCAGGCCAAAGAGGCCCGCTGGCCGGCCTACGTCTTTCCCCTGGCCCTGGTGGTGTTCGGCCTGATCGACATCAAAGTGATGCAGTCCCTTTTTGCCGGCACGCCCCAGGGTTTCGGCAATCCCGAAGCCAGTTTCGGGGCCACCCTCTGGGGCGTCCGCTCGCTGGACATCCTGGGCCAGATCGCGGCGATCTTCGGCGGGGTGTTCGGGGTGCTGGCCCTGCTGCGGGAGAAGCCTTTGACCGCCAAACAGAAGGAAGAGGCCGTCATCGCCAAAGACGGCGGAAAGGAGAAATTATGGTAGTCACTTATTACATCTTCGTCGGCCTGCTGTTCTTCATCGGGCTCTATTGCCTGCTCACCAGCCGCAACCTGATCAAGCTTCTGATTGGGCTGGAGATCATGGCCAAGTCGGCGGTGCTGTCCTTCATCGTGGCCGGCTGGGCCCGGGGCGAAAACTTCGTCTCCCAGAGCGTGGTGATTACCTTCATCGTGATCGAGGTCTCCATCGTGGCGGTGGCTTTAGCCCTGGTGATCAATGTTTACAAGAACACCGGCAGCCTGGACATCCGCAATCTAACCAGATTGAAAGGGTAACATGATGGATGAGCAGAAACTGACATTTAGCGAGGTGAAGGCGAAAGTAGCGGAACATTTGAAAACAGCTCTTGGTATAATTGATTTTACCGTTACCTTTGCCAAACTTGAAGACAAAACAAATTTATGGAAAGTAAATGTTGAATTTAAAGAAAAGGCAGACGAAAGATCAACCCTTAAATTTATTTCTTCAGCATTGTTTGGCATCAATGCCAATACTGGTGATGTAGTTGAGTTCCAGAAAGGGTTGCTCTGGAAGTTCTGAATGGGTTATATTTACCAAAAAATAACTATACTCGGCACCAATAAAAGCAAAGAAGTCGAGGCATTATTTGATAGTGGCGCCGGAGGAAATTATATACGAAGAAAACTACTGGATGGCGACGATATAGAAGGAATAGGATATGATGTATATGAGGGTGTACAGCTTACAATTACAGCGAACAGCAACTTGGTTGCAGGCGATAGGATAAGGTTCAAATGGTTGACAATTTGAAATATCACTATTCCTGAACCGCCGTTTCTAGTGATGGATGAATTAAGTGACGAGGTAGTTATTGGAGCGTATTTGATGCAACAATTCGGTATTTTATTAGATCCACCTAATGAAAGAATAATAATACAAACTAAAACAAAAAGTTAGGCAGATAAACCATGACTTTACTAAACCAGTGGAACATAATCCTGACGCCTTTTGTGGGCTTCTTTGCCTTCCTCGCCATTTCTTATTTGATCTACCGGATGGGCGACGTGCTGGCCCCCAAGCTCAAAGACCAGGGCGCCAAGCTGGCCCAGTACGCCTGCGGCGAGGATTTTCCGGCCAAGAAGGTCCAGGTGGGTTACAAGCTTTTCTTCTACGCCGCCCTGTTCTTCACCATGATGCACGTGGCGGCCCTGGTGATAGCCACCATCCCCGGGGGCAGCCTGGCCTACGCCCTGCTGGGGATAGTGTATCTTTTGATGATCACGCTTTCGGTGGTGGCATTGCTCCTCAAATAAATCCAAAGCCAATATCGAAATACGAAACAAATACCAATGCCCGATTGCAAATAAACAAAATCAGGCGCCGTTTTTAGCAGCAGTGTTTTGGGTTTAGAGATTGTTTCGAATTTCGGATTTTGAATTTAGAATTTAAAGGAATAGTTATGGCTTTAGAAAAACTCGTCAAATGGTCCCGGGTCTCCTCGCCCTGGTTGCTCCATTTCAACAGCGGGGCCTGCAACGGCTGCGACATCGAAGTGCTGGCCGCCCTGATGCCGCGCTTTGACCTGGAGCGCTTCGGGGCGCTGCTTAAGGCCACGCCCAGGCACGCCGATGTGCTGGTGTGCACCGGAGCGGTGACCCGCCAACAGGCCGCCCGCTTAAAGAGGATCTACGAACAAATGCCCGAGCCCAAGTTCGTGGTGGCGGTGGGCGCCTGCGCTTGCTCCGGCAACGTTTTTCGGGGCTGCTACAGCGTGCTGGAAGGGGTGGACAAGGTAATCCCGGTCAACGCCTATATCCCCGGCTGCGCGGTGCGCCCCGATGCGGTGATAGACGGAGTAGCCAAACTTTTAGGCGCTCTTAAAAAAGGCTGATCCAAAAAAACAATTACCGGATACTGGATACAGTATACCGTATACAGAATACAGGAGAGAAAATGACCGCCGAAGAGATCAAAAAAATATTAGAGGACGGCCTGGGATCCAAGATCAAGGAGCTTACTACGCCGGCTCCCAGGAGGATGTTCCTCTGGGTGGACAAGGATAACCTGGCGGAAGCCTGCCGGACGGCCAAGGAAGAGGCCGGGTTCTATCACATCTCCACCATCACCGCGCGGGATACCGGAGACAAATTAGAGGCCTTGTATCACCTGGCCCAGTCCGGTATGGTGCTGACCGTAAGGGCCCAGACCGACCGCCAGCATCCCCTATTTCCCACCGTGATTCCGGTTTATCCTGGGGCCGTTTTTTACGAAAGGGAGGTTCACGACCTTATGGGCATCGGCATCGAGGGGCACCCCGACCTGCGTCCATTAGTGCTGCCCGAGGACTGGCCCTCCAACGTTTTCCCGCTGCGCAAGGATTGGCAGTATAACCGGGAGAAAGGAGCGATAGAATAATGGGCACATTTGTTTTGCCGGTGGGGCCGCAACATCCGGCCTTGAAGGAACCGACCTCTTTCCGCTTTCTGGTGGACGGCGAGACCGTGGTGGACGCCGATCTCCGCCTGGGCTATAATCACCGGGGAATCGAAAAAGGCGCCGAGAGCCGGACCTATGTCCAGAATCTATATTTGCTGGAACGGGTCTGCGGCATCTGCTCCAACGCCCACATGACCTGCTTTGCCCAGGGGGTGGAAAAGCTGATGGGGCTGGAGCCCCCCAAGCGCGGCCTGTTCATCCGCTGCCTGATGGGCGAGCTGGAGCGGGTGCATTCCCATCTTCTCTGGCTGGGGGTGGCCGGGCACGAGGTGGGCTTCGACACCTTCTTCATGTACACCTGGCGTGACCGCGAAATAGTCCAGGATATGCTGGAGATGATCTCCGGTAACCGGGTCAACTACGGGATGCAGACCTTCGGCGGGGTGCGCCGCGATCTGGACGAGATGCAGATCAAGAAATTGCTGGAAGGCATAGCCGCCCTAAAGGCCCGGACCCCGTATTACCTGAACCTGGGCGCCTCGGAACCGACACTGGTGGTTAGGATTGCCGGAGTGGGGAAACTGCCCAAAGAAAAAGCCTTGGAGCTTAATGCGGTCGGACCGACCACCAGGGCCTCCGGTGTGGCCTTTGATGTCCGCCAGGATGATCCCTATGCCGGGTTTGGCGAATTCATCCCCTTCAACATCGTTACCGACAACGGCTGCGACGTGCTGGCCCGGGTGGTGGTGAGGGCCAAGGAATTGATGGAATCTTATGATATCTGCGAATTCATTTTAAAAAACCTGCCGGCCGGAGACTTCCGGGTCAAGGCCCCCCGCAAGGCGCCCGAGGGCGAGACAGTGAGCCGGGTGGAGGCCCAGCGGGGCGAGGACATCCACTATATCCGCGCCAACGGCACCGACAAGCCGGACCGGGTAAAGATCCGGGCCCCGACCCTGGCCAACTGGCCTTCCACCTTGTACATGCTGCGGGGCGGTTTTGTGGCCGATATCCCGATCGTGATGGCGGCCATCGATCCCTGCCTGTCCTGCACCGACCGGATGGCCGTCATAACCGATCCCAAGGGCAACGAGAAGGTCTGGAACTGGGAGACCCTGCGCCAGTACGGGATAGATTTCTACCGCAAACGCGGGATCAAGCTGTAATAATCCCATGGTAACTATTCAGCCACTTGTGGCGATCCTTTCGGTTATATTCAGGTCAGGCTTGCCGAACCATACTTGCACCATCTTTTCCCGAATTTGGCCACAGAAAGCACATAAAATAAATAAGCGCAAAAACGTTACTACGTAATAACGTTAAACGGGTTTATTTTGTGTTCTCTGTGCTTTTTGTGGCTGAATAGTAACCCATGTTTTTTGATAGACGACTGGGGAGGATGGTATGAAGCTCAGGATGGATCAAAAAAACGACGCGCTTTACTTCCGGCTGGATGAGAGCGCCGTCGTTGAATCCGAGGAAATACAACCGGGGATCATTCTGGATTACGATGTCAAGGGCAACGTAATAGGGCTGGAAATCCTCCGGGTCAGCCAGCGGGTATCGTCCGAGATGGCCAAGAGCATTGAATTTATTGCGGCATAGGAATAGGAACCGATTGCCTTACCTGCACCGGCCGGATGGCGGTGATCGCCGATGTATCGTGTCCGGCACGAAGGCCGGCGTTCCGGGTCAATTTAGCCCAGGAGGCAATGCATATGATATTCCATGTTACCCTTGTACCGGCTGAAGATGGTTGGATTGTAGCCGAATGCCCGGCTCTTCCCGGTTGCGTCTCTCAAGGAAAAGACGAAGCGGAGGCTTTGGAAAATATCAAAGAGGCCATTACGGCGTGGTTGTGGGCCGAGGATCAAAAGGCGACGGGGCTACTTTGGAACTCATCCCCTCTATCCCCTTCTCTTGGGTAAATGAGGACTAATATGAGGTAAGAGAAGGGGAAGCACCTGCCCGCCGCAGGAGGGAAGGGGTTGAGTTTAGGTTCTCTAAAGCTCTTGTATTATTTTATAAAGAGATGGGATAATCAAAATCTTTCAATACCGCAGCATAAAGAGTTGTCAATAGGAACGCTGCGGGCTTTGATACGGAATGCGGGAATTACCGTGGAACAATTTTTGGAGTTGCTGTGATCCCGGCTATGCTAAAGCTTCCACTTTCGATAAGGCTTCGGCGGACCACCGCCTGGGCGGGGAAAGCAGGCCGCAAACGCGGAATAAAGCTGTAGTTGCAGGAAATAGACGAAGCCCTATAAAAGACAGGGGAAAATGAAGTTCAAAGTGGTATTGGAACCCAGCGAGGAAGGCGGTTACACCGCCTTTGTCCCGTCGCTTCCCGGCTGCATCAGCGAAGGCGAAACGCTGGAAGAGGCTATGGCGAACATACGGGAAGCGATAGAACTCTATCTTGAACCCGTGGAGGATGATTGGATCGTTAAAGATGGCGCTTTAGTGCAGGAGTTGGCGTTGTGACCAAGGTTCCCAACCTTCCGTATGCCAAGATCATTCATGCGCTGCAAAGGGACGGATGGATTGTGGTGCGCCAGAGGGGCAGCCATATCAGGCTTCAAAAACATGCAGACGACGAAGTATTGAAATTAACGATACCGGCGCACCAATCGGTCAAACGTTCGACGCTTTCCCACATTCTAAAACAAGCCCATTTGGAGGTGGAGCAATTTCTAAAACTGCTGTAGGCGGCTATGTGGCCGATATTCCCATCGTGATGGCGGCCATCGACCCCTGCCTGTCCTGCACCGACCGGATGGCCATCGTTACCGGCGTCAAGCGCGGCTTAAGAGCAGGCGATGGACTGGGAGACATTAAGGCAGCATGGAATTGAATTATATCCTCCTTCGTCCGCCATATGACACAAATATAGGCGGACTGCGGCGGACAGGCCGGCAAACGCGGGATCAAATTATAGCGGAAACGCGGTTGTTTCGAAACTTTTGTATCGTGTCCGGCACGAAGGCTGGCGTTCCGGATCAATTTAGCCCAGGAGGCAATGAATATGATATTCCATGTTACCCTTGTACCGGCTGAAGATGGTTGGATTGTAGCCGAATGTCCGGCTCTTCCCGGTTGCGTCTCTCAAGGAAAAGACGAAGCGGAGGCTTTGGAGAATATCAAGGAAGCAATCACAGCGTGGTTGTGGGCCGAGGATCAGAAAGCGACGGGGCTACTTTGGAACTCATCCCCTCTATCCCCTTCTCTTGGGTAAATGAGGACTAATATGAGGTAAGAGAAGGGGAAGCACCTGTCCGCCGCAGGGGGGAAGGGGTTGAGTTTAGATTCTCGGGTCTTCTCCAATGAGTGTGGGTGATTTTAGGTGATTTTGGGCTACTTACAGGGGAGGAAGCGTGCAGGTCAGTACCTTCAACCGTAAGTATTCCTCGTCTCTCAAACCATACGC
>JACQXR010000157.1 GCA_016208585.1 candidate division TA06 bacterium
GTCCGTATCCCGTCGGACGCAAAATATCAAATGAAGAAATTGCCCGGGTCAACCTTAAGCCCGAAAGATTTCATGGAGAATGGAATTATACAATTTACCCGAGCCTCAATAAAGCTTATTTATTTACAGCTACTAAACAGTGAACAGTAAACAGTAAACAGTGAACAGTGAACAGTGTGTCAACTCAGTATGAGGAGAGTCAAATGCGTAAGCCTATCATCGCCGGGAACTGGAAGATGTATAAAACAGTGGCCGAAGCCAAAGCGCTGGCGGAGGGCATCGTTAAAACGGTTAAAGAAGTTCAAGATGCCTGCCCTGAGAATGGCAAGCAAAGCTTGGCTGTCGAACGGGTTGAAGTGGTTCTTTGCCCGCCTTTCACCGCTTTGTCCGTTGTATCAGAAATTATCAAAGATACCGGCATCAAACTGGGGGCTCAGAACTGCTATTTCCAGGAAAAGGGCGCTTTTACTGGCGAGATTTCCCCCAAGTTTTTGCTTGACTTTGGGTGCAAATATGTTATAATTGGCCACTCGGAGCGCCGTCAATATTTCGGTGAAGACGACGCTCTTATTAATAGGAAACTCAAAACCGCCATGGGCTTAGGGTTATGTCCGATTTTTTGCATTGGCGAAACCCTGGATCAGCGCAATCAGAAACAGACATTTGATGTCTTAAAGGGTCAGGTTTTAAAAGGGCTGGAAGGCATCGGTCTGTCCGATCCGCTGAAAATGGCGCTGGCTTATGAACCGGTCTGGGCCATCGGCACCGGGGTTACCGCCACCAAGGAACAGGCCCAGGAAGTCCACCAGTACCTGCGCGGTCTTTTATCCGGCCTGTGGGGCCAGGATATAGCCGGCCAGGTCAGGATCCAGTACGGCGGCAGCGTCAAGCCGGAGAACATAGCCGAGTTGATGGACCAGCCCGATATCGACGGGGCGCTGGTGGGCGGGGCCAGCCTGGAGCCGGAATCATTTTCCAGGATAATAAATTTCAAAGGATAAAGCATTCTTTATTTTGAAAGGTAAAGCAAAAGTGTATACCCTGCTACTGATAATTCATGTGATAGGCTGCCTGTTCCTGATCGGAATAGTATTGATGCAGACCGGCAAGGGCGGTCTGGGTTCGGCCCTGGGCGGAGATTCCGAGATGTTCGGCGGTCGGGGGGCGGCCCCTTTCCTGACCAAAGCCACTACCGTTCTGGCGGTTCTGTTCATGCTAACCTCGCTGTCGCTTTCCTTCATGTCCGGGCGCCAGGCCAAGGCCCGCTCCGCCATCGAAAAATCCCTGCAGCCGGGCCAGGGCCAACAGGCTCCAGCTCAATCCCAGCAACCACAACAGTCGGGACAACCATCCCAAAAGCTGCCGGGCGGTACCAAATAACAAATATTCAGTAACTATTAAACCGCCAAGACACTGGCACCAAGCCAAATCGTGAATCGTGAATTGTGAACGGTTATTTTGTTTTGGTGTCTTGGTGGCAAAAATTCCGGTTTATTCCGCCTTTGGCGGGTTAGGAGAAAATAAAACATCATGTATGCGGTAATTGAATGCGGCGGAACCCAGGTCCGGGTCTTCCAGAATGCCAAGGTCAGGATTCCCAGGATAGACGCCAAGGAGGGCGAAAAATATAAGATCGAAAAAGTGTTGCTGGTCTCCAACGGCCAGGATATTGTAGTGGGCTCGCCCACCGTCAAAGATGCTGTGGTGGAAGCCACGGTGGTGGGACATCCCCGTTCGGCCAAGATCGTGGGCATGATCTACAAGCCCAAAAAGGACTACCGCCGGCACTGGGGCGCCCGGACCCTGTTTACCGAACTTATGATCGAAAAGGTCAGCCATCCTTCGGTCAAGCCCTTGGAAAAGCTGGCTCGCCCCGGCGCCGTTAAAAAGAAAGTCGTCAAAAAAGCCCAGCCCAAAAAAGCAGCGGCGGAAAAAACTGAAACCAAATCAGCCAAGGCCGAACCGGCCAAGCCGGCAGCGGTTAAACCGGCTTTCGCTAAAGCTACAGCAGGTAAAGGAGGAAAGAAATAATGGCGCATAAAAAAGGCTTAGGCTCTTCCAAAAACGGCCGGGACAGCAATTCCCAGCGGCTGGGAATAAAGGTCTTCGGCAACCAGAAGGTCCTGTCAGGAGCGGTGCTGGTCCGGCAGCGGGGCACCAAGTTCTATCCCGGTGCCAACGTGATGCGGGGCACCGATGACACATTGTTTGCAGTGGCCGAAGGCTATGTCCATTTTGAGCCCAAAGGAAGGCAGCACAAAAGGATCAGCGTCCATCCCGAATTAAAACTTCCGGCGAGCAAATAGCTCGCCTTTTTTATTTACTTCCTCAAATACATCTATAAGGAATACAGGAATTTTAAACGGCCAATCCGTAAAAAAGGCAGGGCCTATATGACTTTAGAACTGCAAAATAAACCGGCGATTTGGTGAAAAGACCATCCAACTTTTAAACGCCGACTTTTGTTAAGCCAAGGGAATAAAATCATGTAAATCCTGTCAATAAAAACTTTATGATAGATACCATCATCTTTGACGCCGACGGAGTGATCCTGGACAGCGAAAAACTGTGGAACCAGGGGCAGGAGAAGTTTCTTAAAAGAGGGGGGTTCAAATACGACCGGGATAAGCTGAAGCATCTGATGACCTCCGACCTCCCCGGCCGAAGGAGCGCTGGTGATGCAGAAACACTACGGCTTCAGCGGAGACCCCGGTCTTCTGGCCCGGGAGAGGATTGGCGTAGAACACAGCCTAGGCGGGGTTAAGGTATTTCGGATTGTTCACGACGTTTACCGCAATCATAAGAATATTTGTACATTTTTTCTGATTTTTGTATTGACAACGGAGTCCGCTTTAGGTTATATTTACTGGGTTGCATCGAGGACGGTCGGTAATCCATATTGGAGCGCAGAACGAACCTCCGGGTACCGGTCAATTCCCGAGTTATATTTCCTGAATGAAACCGACCGATAACCATTTAAGATCCACACGCCATCACGGAAACACACATAATATTCACAGGAGCACGCATGGACATTCGCAAGGAACTGCAGGAGATGGGCATCACCAACGTCCGGGAGATATAACGCAACCGGGCCCCGATCCCGCTATTCTTCAAAAAATCCCCGCCGGCCCTCCCGCGAGCAGACTGTGTCATAATAGTGATGGGAAGTAGGATAAAAGGCAAGTTGGGATTGAAAATATCAGTAAATTGGCTTACTTGTGGAAAAGGTTGTTATAAACGGCTACTATTGGCCTGTCGTGATCACCGCCGGAGCAAA
>JACQXR010000158.1 GCA_016208585.1 candidate division TA06 bacterium
TTATATACACTACACGAACATTTGTCAAGCATTATTTTTCAGGACGTTGCTCCCTGTAATGTATTGTTAATCCAGGCTTCCTGGTTATTGCCGATTTTTTTCGATTTGTAGTGTATATAAAAGGGACGGAATTCAGGGATCTAGAGGAAAGAACATTAAGGTTCTCAAAAGCCGTCATTCGTTTTGTAGAGGGACAGCCCCAGGACATTGCCAACCGGGAAATCAGTAAGCAATTGATCCGTTCGGCTTGTTCGGTCGGCGCCAATTACATCGAGGCTAATGACAAACTTGGCGGCAAAGACTTCCTGATGCGCATCAAGATTTGCCGCAAGGAAGCGCGTGAAACCAAATACTGGTTGTCTCTCATCGAGGTCGCGGGCGCAGCAAGTGAAAATGCAAGGAGTGCCCTGATCCAAGAAACCATCGAGTTGACCAAAATTTTTGGGAGCATCTTGGCAAAAACCAAGGCAACCTGATTTTGAATTTCAAAATTTGAATTTAGGATTTGTTATGGAACGCATAGGAGTTTTCGTCTGCCATTGCGGTCTAAACATCGCGGGAACGGTCGACGTCAAGAAAGTGGTCGAGGCGATAGCACAGTACCCCGGCGTGGTCCAGGCCGAGGACTACAAATACATGTGCTCGGACCCGGGCCAGAACCTGGTGGTCAAGGCCATCAAGGACAAAGGGCTGACCGGGGTGGTGGTGGCCGCCTGCTCGCCTACCCTGCACGAGCCGACCTTCCGCAAGGCTGCCGAACGGGCCGGCCTCAATCCCTACAAGGTCGAGATCGCCAATATCCGCGAGCACTGCAGTTGGGTGCACGACGACAAGCCCACGGCCACTGCCAAGGCCATCCGCATCGTCAAGACCATGGTTAAAAAGGTCATTGGAGATGACCCGCTGGAAACCATCAAGGTTGAGGTCACTAAGAAGGCGCTGGTGCTGGGCGGCGGCGTGACCGGCATCCAGGCCGCCCTGGACATCGCCAACAGCGGCTATCCGGTAATCCTGGTGGAAAAGGAGCCGTCCATCGGCGGGCACATGGCCCAGCTGTCCGAGACCTTTCCCACCCTGGACTGCTCGCAGTGCATTTTAACTCCCAAGATGGTGGAGGCCGGCAAGCATCCCAACATTTGCTTGATGACCTATTCCGAAGTCGAAGAAATTACGGGATACGTGGGCAACTTCAAGGCGAAGATCCGAAAGAAAGCCTCGTGCGTGGACAACGCCAAGTGCAACGGCTGCGGCCTGTGCAGCGAAAAGTGCCCGTCCAAGACGGCCGACAGCGAATTCGAGTGCGGGCTGGCCAAGCGCAAGGCCATCTACACGCCGTTCCCCCAGGCCGTGCCCAACAAGCCGGTGCTGGACAAGGCGAGCTGCGCCTACTTCCTGAAGGGGACCTGCGGCGTCTGTAAGAAGATCTGCCCGGTCGAGGCCATTGATTACGAGCAGAAGGACGAGTTCATCGAAGAACAGATCGGGGCGGTGGTAGTGGCCACGGGCTACGATCTGTATCCGAAAGAAAAGTTTGCAGAGTACGGCTACGGAAAAATACCCGATGTTATTGACGGTTTACAGTTTGAGAGGCTGCTGTCCGCCTCGGGCCCGACCGAGGGCGAGGTCAAGCGGCCTTCCGATGGGAAAATCCCCCAGGACGTGGTCTTCATCCAATGCGCGGGCTCGCGCGACCCGGAACGGGCCTACCCCTACTGTTCCAAGATCTGCTGCATGTACACGGCCAAACACGCCAAGCTCTACAAACACAAGGTGCACTCGGGCCAGCCCTACATCTTCTATATAGACATCCGGGCCGGGGGCAAGCGCTACGAGGAGTTCGTGCAGCAAGCGATAGAGGAGGAGAAGATCGTCTACCTGCGGGGCAAGGTGTCAAAAGTATTCCAAGACGGCGACAAGGTGATGGTCTGGGGCGAGGATACTTTGCTCGGGAAAAAAGCAGAGATCTCCGCCGACATGGTGGTGCTGGCCACGGCCATCGCGCCGCAGTCCGATTCAAAAGAACTGTCGCAGAAACTGAAAATAGCCACGGATGAGCACGGATACTTTTCCGAGGCTCACCCGAAGTTGAGGCCGGTGGAAAGCAACACCGCGGGCTTCTTCCTGGCGGGCGCGGCCCAGGCGCCCAAGGACATTCCCGAGGCGGTGGCCCAGGCTGGCGGGGCCGCGGCCAAGGTGGTGGCGCTGTTCTCCGGCGACCATCTGGAGCATGAGCCGATCGTGGCCGCGGTGGACGAGGACGCCTGCTCGGGCTGCCGGATCTGCATCACGGCCTGCCCCTACCAGGCCCGGGAGTTCGACGCCGAGAAGAAAAAGGTCAAGGTCAACGAGATCCTGTGCGAGGGCTGCGGCGCCTGCGTGGCCGCCTGCCCCTCCGGCGCCACGTCGCAACGCAACTACAAGGACGACCAGATCTACCAGATGATCGCTGCCGCGCTGGAGGAATGACCATTCCACCAAAATATCCCAAAAAACCTAAACCATGAAATCAGAATATGTCAAAACAGGTTTGATATACAAAGCAGAAAGCTACGCAATAACCGGGGCTTGTTTTGAGGTGTACAAAACAATGGGTGCGGATTTCTTGAGTCGATTTATCAGGAATGCCTGGCCATCGAGTTTGATATTAAGAAGATACCGTACGTCCCCCAAAAGAAACTAGCGTTGGCACACAAAGGAAAATCCCTCAAGTCGAGTTATGAACCCGATTTTGTTTGCTTTGAAAAAATCATCGTCGAAATAAAAGCAGCGATGGATCTGTGCGACGACAACCGGGCACAGGTCATTAATTACTTGAACGCAACTAACTTCCAACTGGGGTTGCTGGTTAATTTTGGTCATCATCCCAAACTCGAAATGAAACGGATTCTGAATGCCCGATATCCTTTCCCGGTAAATACTGGAACCCGATAATTTTAGGCCTTTTCGTGTTTTTCGGTGGCAGAAAAAAGGAGTAATCATGTTCGAACCGAAGATAATCTGTTTCTACTGCAAGTGGTGCACTTACACCGGGGCCGACCTGGCCGGCACCAGCCGGGTGAAGTACCTGCCCAACGGCGTGGTGATCAAGACCATGTGCTCCAGCCGGATCGACCCCCAGCACGTGCTGGACGCCTTCAGCAAGGGCGCCGACGGCGTGCTTTTAGGCGGCTGCCATTACGGCGACTGCCACTACGTCTCGGGCAACCACCAGACATACCGGAGAGTGGAGATGCTCAGGAAGATGTTGCCCAGCTTCGGCCTGGATCCGGCCCGTCTGCGGCTGGAGTGGATCTCGGCGGCCGAGGGCGGCAAGTTAGTGCAGGTGATCAACGAGTTCACTGAGAAGATACGGGCCCTGGGACCAAGCAAATGAACCACTTTGCCACCTAAATACACGAAACAACCTAATATTTAGCGTATTTAGTGTGTTTAGGTGGGATAAGGAGTACTAGATGCCTGACAAACCGAAGATAGCCATGTACTGGGCCGCCTCCTGCGTGCATGACCAACAACGCACAAAATGAAGAATAAATGGATATATTAAATGAACGAAATAATTAAAAGCAAAAGCCCTTTTTATCCGGGACAGCCGGTACCTGTTGAATTTTTTACCGGCAGGCTTGATAAAATTGAAAAAATTTCCCGCGCTGCCAAACAAGTTGAATTGGGAAAACCCCAGGCTATTTTTTTAACGGGTGAATATGGTATCGGAAAAAGTTCACTTGCCAGTTACATGCGGTATTATGCGGAACGCCATAACAATTTATTAGGCATTCATGTCTTATTGGGCGGCACCGATACGCTTGAGGAACTGGCGACTAAAACAGTCGAAGCCGTCATTAAAGCTCAAATATATGAACCAACCTTTACGGAAAAAGTTGGAGATTTATTATCCAAATATATCGGCAAACAGGAAGTATTCGGTTTCAGCGTAAATTTCGAAGCTTTAAAAGCCGATGGATTGAATCTTTCAAAAGGATATTTGCCGTTCTTGCGTGATTTATTGTCGCGTTTTAAAGATGTCGGCACCAAAGGCATATTGTTGATACTTGACGAGATTAACGGCATAACCAGAAACAATAAATTTGCGCATTTCATCAAGGGGTTAGTGGATGAAAACGCGATCAGCAAAGAGCCGTTGCCTTTGTTGTTGATGTTGTGCGGCGTCGAGGAAAGGCGAAAGGAAATGATAGGCTACCACCAGCCGATAGAACGGATATTTGACATTGTGGAAATAGAGCCGATGAGCAATTCGGATATGAGGGATTTTTTCGCCAGATCTTTTGAATCCGTAAATATGAAGATAAACGACGACGCCATGGAAAGCTTATGTCATTATTCCGCCGGTTTCCCCAAAATAATGCATATAATCGGAGATGCGACTTATTGGCTGGATAAGGATAATATCATCGATAAAACGGATTCTTTTTCCGGAATATTCATGGCTGTAGAAGATGTCGGACGAAAATTCGTAGACAGCCAGGTGTTGCAGGCATTGAAGAGCAAAGATTACCATTCGATATTGAATAAATTAGTAAAAAGGACAACTGATTTATCATTCAAAAAAAATGAGATCATTAGGGATTTATCGGACAACGAGAAGAAAAAATTCAACAATTTTCTACAGAGAATGAAAAGGCTTAAGGTGGTAAGATCGGGTCTGGTGCAAGGCGATTATATCTTTAACAGCAGGTTGGTATGGCTATATATATTTCTTAACACGATCCAGAAAGAACAAAAAGCCAATTAGGATGTAAAACTATGCCGGATAAGCCGAAGATAGCCATGTACTGGGCCGCCTCCTGCGGCGGCTGCGAGATCAGCCTGGTCAACCTGCACCAGAACATCCTGGCCGTGGACGCCGCGTTCGACCTGGTGTTCTGCCCCTGCCTGGTGGACGGCAAGAAGAAGGATGTGGAAGCGCTCAAAGACGGCGGGCTGGCCATCGCCTTTTTCAACGGAGCCATTCGCACCGCGGAGAACGAGGAGATGGCGTGCCTGTTGCGCAAGAAGTCCAAGACGCTGATCGCCTATGGCTCCTGCGCCTGCGAAGGATGCATCCCGGGGCTGTCCAACTTCCACACCAAGGAAGAACACCTCAAGGCAATATATCTGGATAATCCCAGCATCGACAATCCGAATAAAATAGTCCCCCAGCCCGAGACGATGGTGCCCGAGGGCGCGCTGACCATCCCGGCCTTCTACGACAGGGTCAAGACCCTGGCCCAGGCCGTGGACGTTGACTTTTTCCTGCCGGGCTGTCCGCCGGAGTCGCACCAGGTGTGGGCGGTGATCGAGTCGGTGATCCAGGGCAAGGCCCTGCCCGCCAAAGGCGCGGTAATCGGCGCCGGCAAGTGCACGGTCTGCGACGAGTGCGAGAAGAAGAAAGAGGACAAGAAGATCAAAAAACTCTACCGCACCTACGAGATCGTGCCTGACCGGGAGAAATGTCTTTTAGAGCAGGGCCTTCTGTGCCTGGGGCCGGCCACCCGCGACGGCTGCAAGGCCCAGTGCCCGAACAATGCCGATATGCCCTGCACCGGATGCTACGGACCGCCCCAGGGCGTGCGCGACCAGGGCGCCAAGATGATCGGGGCCCTGGGCACGGCGCTGGATCTGGGCGACACCAGCACGTTGTCCGAGGAGCAGATCGCAGCCAGGGTGGAGCAGTTGATCTCGGCCATTCCGGACTACGCCGGGCAGTTTTACAAGTACAGCCTGCCGGGCTCGATCCTGGACGGGAAAAGAAATTGATAGACAGATAAACATTATGCCCGAAATTTGCAGATTTCTTGGCATTGTCATTGCCATGTACTATAAGGAGCATCAGCCGCCTCATTTCCAGGCGAAATACGGCGATCAAACCGGCGCTTTTTCAATCAAGGATCTTCAACTCATTGATTGAAGGAGCTTTGCCCACTCGCATTACATCTTTGGTGTTGGAATGGGCGTTTGCACACCGGGTCGAACTGTTGGAGGACTGGAATTTGGCTATAGCAAAAAAACCTTTGAAGAAGATACAACCATTAGTATGAGTCAAACATGCATTTTGTCAAAGACGTACAATATTTGTCCGATTTCAAATTGCTCATCACTTTTGAAGGCGATGTGAAAAAGAAGGTTGATCTTGCTCCATATTTGGATGGAGACGTTTTTGAACCCTTAAAAAACATCGAATTCTTTAAAAGGGTCAAGATCAACAAGGACATCGATACAATTGTCTGGGAGAACGATGCCGATTTTTCCCCGGATTTTCTATACACAATCAGCGTTTAAATAACATGAATTTATAGCGATTTAAGA
Organism: candidate division TA06 bacterium; assembly: GCA_016208585.1. Lineage (NCBI taxonomy): Bacteria > candidate division TA06 bacterium. The sequence continues at coordinate 6,304 of JACQXR010000158.1, forward strand.
CAAGGTATGAAGAGAATCACCATCGACCCCATCACCAGGCTGGAAGGCCACGGCAAGATCGAGATCTTCCTGAACGACCAGGGCGACGTGGCCAACTGCTATTTTCAGATCCCCGAGCTGCGAGGTTTCGAACAGTTCTGCCTGGGCCGGCAGGCCGAGGAGATGCCGGTTTTAACCAGCCGGATCTGCGGCGTCTGCCCCGAGGCCCACCTAATGGCCTCGGTCAAGGCCCTGGATGCGTTGTTTGGCGTTGAGCCGCCGTCCGCGGCCAAGAAGGTGCGGGAACTTGTGTACATGGCCTTCTTCGTCACCGACCACACCACCCACTTCTACGCGCTGGGCGGGCCGGACTTCATCGTGGGACCGGACGCGCCGCCTTCCGAGCGCAATATCCTGGGCGTGATCAAGAAGGTCGGTCTGGAAATAGGCCAGAAGGTGATCGAGACCCGGTCGCGCAATCACGACATCATCCGCAAGGTGGGCGGCCGTAGTGTCCACCCGGTGGCGGCCCTGCCCGGCGGCTGGAGCAAGCCTGTCTCCGGGGAGCTTCGGAAAGAAATCCAGGACGCCGCCCAAAAAAATATCGACTTCGCGCAATTCTCGCTCCAGGCCTTTGACGACATCGTGCTCAAGAACAAGGCCTACCTAGACCTGATCATCTCCGACGTCTACCTGCACAAGACCTACTACATGGGCACGGTCGACGAGAGAAATCTGGTTAATTTCTACGATGGGATGATCCGAGTGACCGATCCTGAGGGCCGCGAGTTCGTAAAATATCAGCCGAAGGGCTACGCCCAGCACATTGCCGAGCGGGTGGAATCCTGGACATATCTTAAATTCCCTTACCTGAAAAATGTCGGCTGGAAGGGCCTGGTGGACGGCAAAGACAGCGGCGTCTATTGCGCCACGCCGCTGTCGCGGCTCAACGTCGCGGACGGCATGGCCACCCCCAAGGCCCAGGAGCATTTCGACCGGATGTACACAACCCTCGGCAGCAAAAGGGTCAACGGCCGGTACCAGCCGGTTCATCACCGCCTGGTCACGCACTGGGCGCGTTTGATCGAACTGCTCTACGCGGCCGAGCGGATGCAGGAACTGGCCGACGACCCCGAGATCACCTCGCCCGATATCAGAAAAATCCCGGAGAAGATCACAGGCGAAGGCATCGGCTCGGTCGAGGCGCCCCGGGGCACGCTCACCCACCACTATGTGACCGACGAGTGGGGGGTGCTGACCAAGGTCAACCTGATAGTGGGCACCACCAACAACTACGCGCCCATATCCATGTCCATCAAACGGGCGGCCGGGAAACTGATATCCAAAGGCAACGTCTCCGAGGGGCTGCTGAACAAGATCGAAATGGCCTTTAGGCTGTACGACCCCTGTTTCTCCTGCGCCACCCACAGTTTGCCCGGCGGGATGCCGCTGGTGGTAAGCATCCATGACAGCGCAGGAAAAGTCGTGCAAACGCTCCGTCAGGACGGGTGATTGTTGCCACGGACGCCGTTCAGCCTTCGTAGCTTGTTGCCATAAGTATGTCTACTACGGTCTGCCTGCCCCCGCCGGTGGCGGGGTGCGGCGGACAGGTCGGACGATCGACGTAGATTTTATCCCTTCTCGTAAATGAGAGGGGATAATTTGTAGGCCGGAGAATAGTATATCCTTAAAAACAAACAGAGGGTATTCGCACCAATATCCGCGAAAATCAGTGGCAAAAAAAAGCACCATCATCATCGGCCTGGGTAACCCCATCCTCTCGGACGACGGCGCGGGCCTCCAGGCGGCGCGGAAGCTCAAAGAGGCTTTAAAGGATAGAAATGACGTAGAGGTCGTAGAGGCTTACGCCGGCGGCCTGAGGCTGCTCGACCTGCTGGTCGGTCATCAACGCGCCATCATCATCGACGCCATGGAGACCGCCTGCGAACCGGGAACCATCCGGCGATTCTCCCCCTCCGATCTCCAGCAGACCAGGAATGTTTCATCAAGCCACGACGCCAGCCTGACCAACGCCCTGGAAACTGGCCGGGCGCTTGGGATGGACATGCCGCCCGAAGTGATCGTTTTCGGAATAGAGGCCGCAGCGGTGGATAATTTCTCCGAAGCGCTTACGGAAAAAGTGGCCAAAGCCGTGCCGGATATGATCAAAACGGTGATGGGGCTCATCGACCAGGCTTGACAGCGCTCGGTGGGCATACATGATGCTTGCGGGAGCGGGAGAAGTGGCCGCGATAGCGGCCCTTTTTCTTTTCTTGAAAAACCGGCGCTGTTCATGTATAATAACTCAACTGATGAAAACCAATCAGTTCTACCATGATTTGTACGCAAACCAATTCAAAGATGCCTGACAACTTAGCCTGACAACTTATCGCTTGACTTATCACTGCTGTTTTGAGTATAATAAAACAATAATAAAAAGTAAAATATTTTTAGTGATAGATATGGACAAAAAGACGGAGATCGGCGGCGGGCCGATGAACACCCTGCTGGGCAAGGGCTCCAGCTTTAACGGCAGCCTCAAGGCCGAAGGCGGGATCAGGATCGACGGCCAGGTTGAGGGGCAGATCGAGACCAGCGGAACTTTGGTGATCGGCAAGGAAGGCCTTTTGAAGGCCGAAATCAAAGTCAAGGATGCCATCATCGGCGGCAAGGTAATAGGCAACATCACCGCGGCCAATAAGATCGAGTTGCAGAGCGGCGCCCATTACAGCGGAGACATCAAGTGCCGGGGGCTGATCATCGACAGCGACGTATTCTTTGACGGCACTTCCAAGATGCTGGGCCAGCATGAGGGCAAGGCCTGAAATATCATCGGATCAGATCAAGATCAGGTCCCGGCTAATAAGGCGCATACCATCCAGGGAACCGGAATCGGGCTTTCCTTAACCAAGGAAATTTTGGAGACCCACGGCGGCAACATCGCGGTAGAAAGCGCCGAGGGCAAGGGGACCAAGGCCACGGTCAGTTTGCCGATGCAGGCGTAGAAAATAGCCGTAGAAACAAATCGGGCGACAGTCAAGCAGCGCATAGATAAAACTGGAGAGGTGTTCGCAACAACAAGGAAGGAAAATTTTATGCCTGATCCGGTTTTTCGGCATTATCATCCGGATGTTTTACGATGATCATAATCCGCCGCAGCTGCACGCAGAGTATCAAGAAGGCCAGGCGCTGGTTGATTTCGACGGGAATGTTCTTCTGAGGGGATCTGGGATCGCGTACTGCCTTGCGGTTGCTGCGGGAATGGATTGACCTGCACCCTGCGGAATTGATGGCGGATTGGGAACTGGCCAGAGCTGGCGCAGAAATTAAGAAGATTGATCCGCTGGAATAAGGAGTTTGAAATGTGGAACTTTAACGAAGTCAAGTCGGTGGCTTATCGGGGGGCTATGTTCTTCATATCGTCTTTGACGATGGCGTCGAAGGGGATCTCGATCTGACGGAGTATATCGGGTTTGGCCCGGTGTTCGAGCCCCTGCGCGATGCTGCGTTCTTACGTTCCGCCCGCGTCGAAAACGGAACAGTTTCCTGGCCCAACGGCGCCGATATAGCGCCGGAAACCATTTATGAGAAACTGACCGCCAACCGGACGCTGTGGCCGGCCCGATAGTAAGGCGCCCGCCATCCAGGGGACGGGGATCGGGCTTTCCTTGACCAAGGAGATTTTGGAGACCCAATGGCGGCAACATCGCGGTGGAAAGCGCCGAGGGCAAGGGGACCAGGGTCACGGTCAGCCTGCCGATGTCGGAGTGAGAGTTGTCAGACCTATAAAATACCCTATTGATATAGGAAAATAGATTCAGCGTTCTAATAAAACCAGCTACTTTGGATGAAATGATGCATGTAATTGAAATAATACCAACCGAACGGAAAAAGCTGTATGACCTCCATTCAAACAAATTGGAGACGGCATACAATTTAAACCGCAAGGCGGTAAGTTTTCAAGCAAATAAAAGCGAACCTGTCTATAACTGGTTTAAATACAAGGAAGGGTTTTCATCAACCCTTGTTAAATACTTCATTGAGAAATATTCATCTAAACCAGGAATAATATTAGACCCATTTGCGGGCGTAGGCACGACTCTTTTTGCGGGACAAGAATTGGGTTGGCAAACATACGGGGTTGAACTTTTGCCCGTTGGCGTTTTTGTGATGAATACGAGAGAAGCCACAAAAGGGGTTGACGTCGAGGAACTGAAAAAAATAGGAAAAAGCATTTGGAAAGATCTATCTAAAATTGATAAACATGATATTCATATTAACCACATTCCAATAACAAGGGACGCTTTCCCGGAAGATACGGAAATTTACCTGAATAAGTATTTAACTTATTGCTCGAGAATAAAAGACAAAAAAATACAAACCATATTGCGGTTTGCGGCATTTGCCATTTTAGAGGGCATCAGTTACACAAGGAAAGACGGGCAATATTTGCGTTGGGACTATCGTTCAAAACGAGCGCTTCCGGGCAAGCCTTTCAACAAGGGCAAAATAGTTGCTTTTGAAGCGGCGTTAAAAAATAAGCTGAATCAAATAATTTTCGATCTTTTACCCGATTCGTTGTGTTTGCTATTTGACCGTTTTGATGATAATAAACATGGGAAATACCCTATCAATATAATTCAAGGATCATGTCTGGAGGAATTGCCGAAACTTGAAGACGAGTTTTTCGATTTCATAGTTACATCGCCGCCATACTGCAACCGTTATGATTATACGAGGACTTACGCATTGGAATTGGTTTTTTGGGGCTGCGACAGCGAAAGGGTTAGAGACCTGCGGCAAACCATGCTTTCGTGTACTGTTGAAAACAAGGAAAAAATAGAATACCTGAATAAATTTTATAGCTCTATTGGAAGAACGGATACTTTCGACAGTGTCCTTAAGGCATATCATAATTCCAAGGCAATGACGGAGATAAATACGGTTCTTAACGAACTGAATAAACAGGGGAAAATAAACAATAATAATATCCCGCGAATGGTGAAAAATTATTTTCTGGAAATGTGTTTTGTTATTTACGAAATGTCAAGGGTTATTAGACAGGGCGGTTATTGTGTAATGGTAAACGACAATGTCCGTTACGGCGGCGAAGAAATACCGGTTGATCTAATATTGTCCGGGTTTGCAGAAAAATTCGGATTTAAAGTTAATAAAATATTCGTATTGCCCAAAGGCAAGGGAAATAGCAGCCAGCAAATGGGCAACTACGGACGAACCGAAATTCGTAAGTGCGTATATTTATGGCAAAAAAATTAGGGATAGAATTACCAATAAAAAGTGCCAGTTCGTCTGCCATCCCTGATTCTCGGTATACTCCTCTTTCTTTAGCCACGCGATAATCGTCGGCTTTCGTATGCCAAGCAGTGTGACGATTTCACGATTGCTCTTGCCTTCTTTATGAAGGCGGTGCGCTTCCTGGAACTTTTTTAGCTTCCTCTTGCTTCATTGCTTGAGTTCCTTTTTAAGTGGTGAAAGCGATAATGATACCATCACCAGTTAAAAACCTCAACCCCGGGGGGTACGCTTTTATTTCAAAGTTAGCAGATAAATCTATAGAATAACTTCGTAACTATTCGGAGCCACGAAGACACCCCGCCGCCTATGACGGGGTACCGCTGAGTCGGCAAAGTCTCAAAGGATGAACTTTATACCTTGTGTTTATTCTATCTGGGAATTGCCCAGTATCTTTGTATGGTGCAGCCGAATCGGTTGACACCGCTTTAGATGCATCCAGCAATCATCGAACGTCTGCAGCGAGTAGTTCCCAGATCTCTATCTTAACGACGTCGGATAAACTGCACTGAGCGTTTACCCTTGGGGGAGCTATTTTTCTCTTGACTTGTGCCTTTTAATGGGTGTGTTTATTCTATCTGGGAATTGCCCAGTATCTTAGTGCCTTTGACTTTGTGGCTGAATAGTAACACAACTTCAATGAAATAACCCAATTAGAGTTTACGGGGCGCCGACATGAAAGAAGACGACAACCGGGTTGGGGAACAAGCCGCCGACGGGTCGCCGCTAAGTCAGTTTCAGGACAATCTTGTCCTGCTGGAGCAGATGAGGGCGGAGGCGCGGCAGGGGGGCGGCCCCAAACGGATAGAGGAACAACACCGGAAAGGCAAGCTCACCGCGCTGGAACGAGTTGACCTGTTGCTGGACGAGGGGTCCTTCGTGGAGTTCGACACCTTGAAAGCCGGCCGGGGCGGGCAGATGGCGGGCGAGAAAGAATTCCTGAGCGACGGAGTCATCACCGGCCATGGGACCATCAACGGGCGGGAGGTGTTCGTCTTCAGCCAGGACTTCACCGTCAAGGGCGGCTCCTTGGGCGAGGCGCATTCCCAGAAGATCAGCAAGATGATGGACCACGCCGTACGAGTGGGAGCGCCCGTCATCGGACTCAACGACTCGGGCGGAGCCAGAATCCAGGACGGCGTGGATTCCCTGGCCGCCTACGGCGAGATCTTCAACCGCAACGTGAAGGCCAGCGGGGTCGTCCCGCAGATATCGTGCATCATGGGACCCTGCGCCGGCGGGGCCGTCTACAGCCCGGCCATCACGGACTTTACCTTCATGGTGGAGGATACGTCGTTCATGTTCGTGACCGGGCCGAACGTGGTGAAGACGGTCATCCATCAGGACATCAGTTTCGAAGATCTGGGCGGTCCGAGCGTTCACTCGGAGAAAAGCGGCGTGGCCCATTTCGTACTGCCGAACGACATCCTGTGCCTGCGCGAGGTACGCCGGCTCATCGATTACCTGCCGTCGAACAACCGGCAAAAGCCGCCCTTCCTTGACCTGCGGGACCCGATCGACCGGCAGGATCGCGCTCTCGACCACTTGGTGCCCGTCAATCCCAACCACCCCTACGACATGAATATCCTGATCCACAGCATCCTGGATGGGGCAGAGTTCATGGAGGTTCAGCCCAGCTACGCCAGAAACCTGATCGTCGGGTTGGGGCGGCTGGGGGGCGAGACTATCGGTCTGATCGCCAACCAACCCACCGTGCTGGCCGGGGTGCTGGACATGGACTCGTCGGTAAAAGGCGCCCGGTTTATCAGATTCTGCGATTCCTTCAACCTACCGCTCATTTGCCTGGTGGACGCCCCGGGATTCATGCCGGGCCCGGAACAGGAGCGCGGCGGCGTTATCCGGCACGGGGCCAAGCTGTTGTACGCCTTTAGCGACGCCACCGTCCCCCGGATTACGGTGATCGTCCGCAAGGCATACGGAGGCGCGTACATCGTCATGAACTCCAAGCACATCGGGGCCGACGTCAACTACGCCTGGCCGACGGCCGAGATCGCGGTGATGGGCCCCCGGGCCGCCGCCGAGATCATCTACCGCAAGGAAATCCAGGAATCGGCGGATGCCGCCGCGACCCTGCTGGAGAAGGAGGGCCAATACCGGAAGGCCTTCGTCAACCCGTTCCTGGCCGCCAAGCGCGGGTATATAGACGACGTCATTTTTCCCCGCGACACGCGGGCCCGCCTGATCAGAAGCCTGCAGTTCCTGGAAGGGAAGACGGAAGCCCGGCTGGAACGGAAACACGGCAACATGCCGTTGTGAGGTGATGCAGTGTTCCAAAAAATCCTGATCGCCAACCGGGGCGAGATCGCCGCCCGCATCATCCGAACCTGCCGGCGGATGGGCGTCAAGACCGTGGCCGTCTATTCCGAGGCGGATGTCCGTTCGCGGTACGTGGCGGAGGCTGACGAGAGCGTGTTCATCGGACCGGCCCCGGCCAAGCAATCGTTTCTGAACAGCGGAAAGATCATTGACGCGGCGGTGCGGCACGGCTGCCAGGCGGTGCATCCCGGGTACGGCTTTTTCGCGGAAAACGCGGGTTTTGCCGAAATGGTCCAGCGAGCCGGGCTGGTCTTCATCGGCCCCAGCCCTGCGGCCATTGCCCAACTGGGCGACAAGCTGGCGGCCAAGGCTTTGGCCCGGCGCATCGGCCTGCCGGTGGTCCCGGGGTACGAAGGATCGCTGGAGGATCTGGAGGCGATCCGGCGGGTAATTTCCGGCATTGGTTACCCCCTGCTGCTGAAGCCGGCGGCCGGCGGCGGCGGCCGCGGCATGCGGATCGTCCGCTCGGAAGAGGAGCTGGCCCCGGCCCTGAAGACCTGCCGGGAGGAGACACGCAAGAGTTTCGGGGACGATCGGATATTCATCGAGCGCTATATCGTCAAGCCCCGGCACATCGAGTTCCAGGTGTTAGCCGACTCGTTCGGCCACGTCGTCCATCTGGGCGAGCGGGAATGCTCGGTACAGCGGCGGTACCAGAAGGTTCTTGAGGAAACGCCCTCGCCTTTCATAGACGACGAGTTGCGGCGCACCATGGGGTCGCTGGCCTGCGTCCTGGCCCGGGAAGCGGGGTACGCCAATGCCGGCACGGTCGAGTTCATCATGGATGAGCAGCGCAATTTCTACTTCTTGGAGATGAATGCCCGGCTGCAGGTCGAACACCCGGTCACCGAACTGGTGACGTCGCTGGACCTGGTCGAACTCCAACTGCGGGTGGCGGCGGGAGAACCGCTTCCCTGGAAGCAGCCAGACGCGTTCCATGGCTGGGCCATCGAGGCCCGGATCTGCGCCGAGGACCCGCACCGGAACTTCATGCCGACCACCGGCATGGTGACCCATTACGCCGAGCCAAGCGGCGAGCGCGTCCGGATCGATAGCGGCATCGGAACCGGAAGCGTGGTGACCGTGCACTACGATTCGCTGCTGTCGAAAGTATCGGCCTGGGGGGAAACTAGGAAACAGGCCATCGCCGCGTTGATCAACGCCCTGAACGGGTACTACATCGCCGGGTTGGCGACCAACATCGATTTCGTCAACGCGGTGCTGAACCACCCCGAGTTCGCCGCCGGCAACCTCTCGACCGATTTCATCAGCGATCATTTCGTCCACGGCCAAAGCATTGTCGCCCCGGACCCCGAGCGCCTGAGGCACATGGTATTAGTCGCGGCCCTGGTCTACCACAACCGGCAGATCCTGGCCGTCGAGTCGCTCAAGCCGATGAGCCCGCTGACCGGCGGGACGCATCGGGACAAGGGCGAGTACCGGTACCTGGTCAAGGCCGGGGCGGACGAGTTTGAGGTGTCGTGGTCGACCGAGCCGCCGCCGGCCGACCAGTCCGTCAGGGTGAACGGAGTGCAGTACCATGTGGTGGCGCCCCAGTACGAATACTCGCGCCGTCAGCTTGACCTGACGATCGACGGAACGCGCCAAACCTTTCGGTTTCAGTACCAGCAGAACCACATCAAGGTGCACTACTGTGGACTGATCAGGACCTGCGAGATCTATAATCCCCGCGAATGGGCCCTGAACCGGTTCATGGCGCGTGAAAAAAAGACCGTCCCAGAGGACGCGCTGCGCTGCCCCATGCCCAGCCTGATAATCCAGGTGTGCGTCCAGCCCGGGGACAAGGTCTTCCGGGGCCAGACGCTGTTCCGGCTGGAATCAATGAAGATGGAGATCGACGTCGAGTCGCCGTGCGACGGGTACGTCGATGCCGTGCCGGCCAAGGCCGGCCAGAACGCCGAATCTAACGAGGTCCTGCTGACGTTCAGGAAAGAAGAATCAGCCCGGGTTGATTGGCTATGGAAAAATGGAACTTGAAAAAATAATAAAAATAAACTGATTATACCATTAACTCAGGAACGCTAGAATTTGGCTTACTTTGGAACTCATCCCCTCCATCCCCTTCTCTTGAACAAATTAGGACTAACCTGAAGTAAGAGAAGGGGAAGCAAAGGGGTTGAGTTTAGGTTCTCTAACGACATTAAATTCATATCCTGAACGGATGGGATAATCATTAAAATAAAAATTGCCTTGACAAGCGATATGGTTTTGTGGTAATGTTACCCTGTGGTTTTGGGCGCAAATATTTTTAAAGCAATTATAAAAATAAAGCATTAAAATGAAACCCCAAAATAAAATAAGCTGTGTTGGCATGTTTCTTGCAACACACAATATAACACTCTCTTTAAATAAAAGAGAGAGCGCAGTAAATACTAAGGCTTCGTGCCTTCCGTAAGCGGAAGGCACGAAGCCTTTTTGTTTGACCTCACCCGGTCTGCCGACCACCCTCTCCTATAAGCATAATTTGGGTCCAATTATTCTTTGATTGGACGCTATTGAACGTAGATTGCATCCAAGCGGGTATAAATTGGACGCTATCAGGCTCTACCTGGGATGCAAGCAAATGCAACAGTTATGAAAATGTATCTCCCGATACCTTTGCTTACAGTTCCCCGGTGGGCTTCTTTGCAACGGGCGCAAGCCCTACGGGGTTTATGACATGGCCGGGAATGTATGGGAATGGGTGAACGATTGGTATCAAAGCGACTATTACAGCGTAAGCCCGGCCAGCAACCCTACCGGGCCGACAACTGGGGCGCGCCGGGTGTTGCGCGGCGGCTCGTGGTACTTCCCTTCGACTTCGCTCAGGGCAGGCGTTGCTGACTGCTGCCGTTCCGCCAACCGCAGCGGCAACGATCCCGACTACGGGGACAACAACAGCGGTTTCCGCCCCGCAAAGTAAAATAATTACACTATACCCACTTTCGTTTGCAACAATAATCTGCTTCACTCAGTGCAGGCTTTTTACACTTTAACCCTTTTGCGTTTTTACAACATAGCCCAGCCGTTATTTATCCGCCGTAGTTTTAACGTAGGAGGAACGGCTGGGCTATGGAAAAAATATTTATGAAAACCCACAACAACCTTTACGCAAATATTTGCGATTTTGAGAACACTTCGGCAGGGCTTCGACCAGGCTCAGCCTGGCAGCTCAGTGCTGGCCTGTGGCTGGAGAACTTTAAAACTCAACCCCTTGAACCCCTTCTCTTGCAAGAGAAGGGGACGGGGGATGAGTTCGGGGTGGGCGTTGTGTCTCTCCTTAACCCAGCCCTTATTTATCCGCCGAAGCTTTAGCGTAGGAGGAAGGGCTGGGTTAAGAATGGACGCCACAAGCTAAAAGAGGCCATTCATGGCCTTATAGAGCAATGAGCGAAGATACTCCTGTCAAAATTCCCCCGCAACCCGTCTTGAATCAAGGACGGGTTTTCTTTTCTTGACACACCGTAAAAGCTCAAGTATAATCCATACCATGCGGATAGTTTTCATAGGCACTCCGGCCTTCGCCGTTCCCACCCTGGAGGCCATTCATCAAAAGGGACACGAGATCCTGGCGGTCTTTGCCCAGCCGGATCGTCCCTCGGGCCGGGGCCGTAGCATTGCCTTTTCCCCGGTCAAACAAAGGGCTCTGGAACTCAATCTGCCGGTTTGCCAACCGGCGACATTAAAAACACTTCCAACCCATTCGGGCGAAGGACATGCCAGCCATACTCAGGGCGGGCCGATTCAAACTATTTCAAACCTCAAGCCCGATGTCTTGGTAGTCGTAGCCTATGGACTGCTGCTTCCCCAAAACATTCTGGATATACCGAAACACGGCGCGGTAAACCTGCACCCTTCGCTGTTGCCAAAATACCGGGGGGCGGCGCCCATCAACTATGCCTTGCTTAAAGGCGATAAGGTGACCGGGATCACCAGCGTCCTGATGAACAGCAAAATGGATGCCGGGGACATCATCCTGCAGGAGGAAGCGCCTATCGAAGCCGATGAGAACGCCGGGGAACTGGAGTCCAGGCTGGCTAAGCTGGGAGCGGATCTCATTGTCCGAAGCTTGGAAGTTATGAAAGCGGGGAGGCCAGAATTTAGAAAGCAGGATGAGTCTCTGGTCACCTTCGCCCCTAAGCTTTCCCCGGCCGACGGGCAAATTGACTGGAAACGCACATCCGCAGAGATCCAAAACCAGGTGCGCGGAATGACGCCCAAACCCGGGGCCTTTGCCATGTTCAAAGAGAAAAGGCTGGAGATACTGGAAACACGCCCGGAAAACGGAAAACGGAAAACGGAAAACGAATCTTTGCCGGGCAGGATAGTGTCGGTTGGAAAAGACAAGGGGCCGGTGATTAAAACCGGCGACGGGGCTGTGATCTTGCTGAAAGTCAAGCCCCAGGGTAAAAAGGAAATGAGCGGCAGGGCTTTCGTCAACGGCTACCGGATCGCTCCGGGACAGTCTCTGGGCCAATAGGCTGAAGCGCTCAATTACTTTTTTCTTTACTACATTACTGCCTGTTTCCACTCTAATACTTTGCAACAAATGTCCAACGATAAAAAAATATTCTTAAGCCTTTCGCTGTTAAGCCTGCTGCTGCTGGCCGGGGCGGTGGCTGCCCTGTTCTGGTTAGTGGTGCCCAGGCTGCAGCAGCTGGGCGGTTGGCTGTTCTACGTTGCGGTCATTGCCGCAGTGCTGTTCCTGCTGGTGGTAAGCGGGGGGCTGTTCCTGCTATTCCTGTCGGCCATCACCGAGAAGGACTTTCTGTTCCCCCACGGCAAGAAACAGGTTACGGTCAAGGTGCTGTATCCCATCAACCTAATGCTGGGATATCTGCTGGGGATCGGCCGGGAGAAGATCGGGGAATCGTTCGTAGCCTTCAACAATGCCCTGGTGCGGGCTTCCCGCAAGCGGCTGGATCCGGCCCGGATCCTGATCCTGCTGCCGCATTGCCTGCAGCTGGCCGACTGCCCCCACCGGGTAACGTCTGATATCAAGAACTGCCAGCGCTGCGGGAAATGCCCCCTGGCCGGTCTGGCCGGAATCGCCGGGGAGACCGGAGCGCAGATCTCGGTGGCCACCGGAGGCACCCTGGCCCGCCGGGTGATCGTGGAAACCAGGCCCACCGCCATTCTGGCCGTGGCCTGCGAACGGGACATGGTCTCGGGCATCCACGACGTCTATCCCATCCCGGTCTACGGCATCTTGAACCAGCGGCCGCACGGCCCCTGCCGCAATACCCAAGTGGGTATGGATCAGGTGGTCCAAGGGCTTTCGGTGCTGCTGGGACGGGAGGCAAAGTGGAATCAAGGGAAATAGCGCTGAAAGTGCTGTCCAAGGCTGACACCGACGTGTCCTATTACGATCAGGCCCTAAAAAAGTATTTGGATGATAGCCAGCTATCGCTGCCGGACCGGGCCCTGGCCCACGAGCTGACCGCCGGGGTGCTGCGCCACCGGATGTGGTTAGACTGGGTGCTGGATCAGTCGCTCACCAAAGGGATGAAGTCGCTGACCCCCTGGGAACAGAACATCCTGCGCCTGGGATTGTATCAGATCGCAAAACTGGACCGGATCCCGCCTTTTGCCGCGGTGAACGAAAGCGTGAACCTGTCAAAACGCTACGGCCGCAAAAGCACAATTGGCTTGACAAATGCGGTCTTACGGGATATAATTAGGCATCAAAGGCATTTAAAGCCAATACGTTCGGGTGATAAGACGCGGGATTTATCCATAGAATATTCTCATCCCCTCTGGTTAGTAAAACGCTGGCTTAAGGAACTGGGAGAAGAGGAAACCAAAAGCCTGTTACAGGCCAACAACCGGCAGGCCCGGGTCATTATCCGTCCGAACAGGCTGAAAACGGGGGTTTTGGAGCTACAGGAGAAACTACGATCATCGGGCTTCAAGGCCTCGGCCAATAAATACATCTCAACCGCCTTGGAAGTGGAAAACCCGGCGGTGCTGGCCGATGATCCGCTGTTTGGCCAGGGATATTTTTATTTTCAGGATCCTTCCGGCCAGGCGGTTTCTCTGCTGGCCCAGGCCGGGCCAGGAAATGCTGTCTTGGACCTGTGCGCCGCCCCGGGAGGCAAGGCCAGCGCGGCGCTGGAACGGATGAAAGATTCAGGGTTACTTCTGGCCGTGGACCTTTCGGAGCAGAAGCTTTCCCTGATAAAGGAGAATTTTACCCGGCTGGGATTGAAGTCATATTCCCTGATCTGCGCCGATGCCGCAAATTTTGTCAGCCGTAAAAAGTTCGATCTGGTACTGATAGACGCGCCCTGCAGCGGGCTGGGTGCGCTTAGGCGTCGGTTAGACATCAGGTGGAGGATCAAGGAGCAGGATATAGTCCGGCTGGCCCGGCTGCAGTTCAATATCCTCAACAATGCGGCCGGCTTGGTCAAACCCGGCGGGGCCATGGTCTACAGCACCTGCACTTTGACCCCGGAGGAGAACCGGGGAACAATCAAAAAATTTTTGGCCAAAAACCCGGAATTTATCCTTGACGATGCCGGACAATTCATTTCCCAGGAATTAGTGAAGGATGGGTTTTTCAGCAGCTGGCCCCATCTCCACGGCATGGACGGAGCCTTTGCCGCCCGGCTGCTGAAAGCTAAATCCTGAACCATAAATCAGAAAAAGCAAACGATACTCAATGTCAATCAACAAAACAGAGGACGCAGAACAGATTGATTGATTGATTGATTGATTGGGATTTGATGTTTGGAATTTAGTTAGAAATTAAATATTAGAAACTTAACACTTTTGGAGTATGCCAATGCCTATTTACGAGCAGAGCAGCAGCAAAAAGCCGGTGGTAGCGGCCATCATTTCGGGCGCCCTCAGCGGACTTATTATGAGCGTGCTTTTTTGGGGCGTGATCCAGCCCATCCTGGACATGTCCGAGGTCCCGGATGTGACCGGCAAGAAAGTGGAGATCGCCAAGTCCATCTTAGAGGGCCGGGGATTCCGGGTCTACCAGGAGGATGCCATCAATGATCCCACCGTACCCGAAGGGGCGGTCAGCAAACAGGACCCGGTGCCGGGCGGCAAGGTGCGCAAGGGTTCCACCGTTAAGGTCTGGCCCAACGGCGGAGGTTCCACGGTGCCTTCGCTGCAGGGGATGCTCCTGCCCCAGGCCACGGTGATGCTTCAGCAGGCCGGATTGAAACTGGGACAGGTAACCATGCAGCCCTCGGACTCCGTTCCCAAAGATGCGGTGATCTCCAGCAACCCGCCTTTCAACAGCAAGACCCAGAAGGACAGTCCGGTGGATCTGTTAATCAGCGCCGGGGCCGGCGAGGTCGCGGTGCCGGCGGTGAAAGGTTATGGCAAAAGCCGGGCCCAGGAGCTGATCAAGCAGACCGGGCTTAACCTGGGCAGCGTCCGTTATATTTATGACGAAGAGCACGATCCGGGACTGGTGGTCAGGCAGGATCCCCAGGCTGGCTCCAAGGCGGCCAAGGGCTCCAACGTCAGCATCTGGGTGACCACCGACATCGAACCCGAAGAATAAAGATGGCCGGCATTTTCAAAACATATCCCAAATTCTGGCGGACCGTCCTGATCCTGGCCGCGGTATTCCTGTTTGGGTTTTTGCTGAGCAACTTTGTGATGATGCCCTGGGTGGCGCGGCGGGGAGCGGTGGTGGAGATGCCCGACCTAAAAGGTCTGACCTTCGACCAGGCCAAAGAATTTCTTTCCCAAAAGGGCCTGGAAATAATGCTAGCCGGATGGCAATACGACCCCGGCATCCCCGACAGTTCGGTGTCCCTGCAGGAGCCGGAACCCAAGATGATGGTCAAGATCGGGCGCAAGGTAAAGGTGGTCTTAAGCCGGGGCACCGAAAAGATCACGGTGCCTTATCTGGTGGGGCTTTCCTCGGTCCGGGCCATAAATCTATTGGACCGGAGCGGGCTTAAAGTGGACGGCATCGACAGCCTGGCCAGCGACTCGGTGGCTTTGGGCTGCGTGGTCTGTTCCAATCCGCCGGCCGGCGCCCAGCTGACCAAAGAGAGCGGGGTAAAACTTACCTTAAGCAGCGGCCCCACCGAAGGCAAGATGCTGATGCCGGACCTGATGGGCAAGAAACTGGCCGAGGTCCAGGGTTCGCTGGTGGCCCAGGGCTTGGTGATTGGCCAGATCAAGTACCTGCCGGGCCAGTCGGCCGAGCCAGGCACTGTAATCATGCAGGCTCCCCAGCCGGGCTTTGTGATCAAGAGCGGGGACACGGTAAACATGGCGGTGAGCGCCAACTGAGAGACTACAAACAAAAAATAAAATTTCAAAAATAAAAAACCTGGAACGATTTTTGATCTTTTATATTTTATATTTTATATTTTGAAGATGACCCTAATCGCAGCATCGCTGTTGTCGGCGGACTTTGCCGAACTTAAGAACGAGATCCGCTCGGTGGAACAGGGCGGGGCCGACTGGCTGCATCTGGACGTGATGGACGGGCACTTTGTGCCAAATCTGACCTTCGGACCTTTCATCGTGGAGGCCGTCAAAAGGGTCTCCCGGCTGCCGTTGGACGCCCACTTGATGATCACCGACCCCTTAAAGTACGCCCCGGAATTCGCCAGGGCTGGCGCCGATTACATCACGATTCACGCCGAAGTGATAGACGACCTTAGAGCCGCGGTGGGACAAATCAAAAAACTTAAGGTGAAGGTCGGTCTGTCGGCGAACCCCGAGACTCCGCTGGACAAGGTACTGCCGGTGATCGGCGAGATAGATCTTTTCTTAGTAATGAGCGTCCACCCCGGTTTCAGCGGGCAGAAGTTCATGCCCGAGGTTTTGGACAAAGTGCGGACACTCAAAAAGCTAAAGGACCAGGGAAAGACCCAGGCCCTGATCTCCATAGACGGGGGCATCAACCGGCAGACATCGGGACAGGCGGTTAAGGCCGGGGTTGAAGTGTTGGTGGCCGGAGCGGCCATCTTCGGGGCGGTTAACAGGAAGCAAGAGATCAAGGCCATACGGGCGGGCCAAACATAAATGCTGGAAAGGTTCTAAAAGATATAAATGGCAGTTGATCCCAAAGCTTTCAGCCTGATAAGCTACGGCATGTACATAGTCTCCAGCTTCGGCCCCGGCAGGCTGAACGGCCAGATAGCCACCACAGTCTTTCAGGTAACATCCGAGCCGCCGATGATGGCGGTCAGCCTGAACTGCCAGAACTACACCAACGAGTTGATAAAGGGTTCCCAGAAATTTTCCGTTGCAGTTCTGTCCCAGGAGGCCCCCCTGACCCTGATCGGCACCTTCGGTTTCAAGTGCGGCCGCCAGGTGGACAAGTTCAGCGGGATGAAATACGAGATCTGCTCCAGCGGCAACCCCAAACTGCTGGAATACAGCCTGGCCAATTTTGACGTCGAGGTTACCCAGACAGTGGAGCTGGGCAGCCATACGCTTTTCATCGGGAAAGTGGTGGAATCACAAATACTGGCCGAGGGGCATCCCATGACCTACGAATACTATCATAAAATAAAAGGCGGCAAGACCCAGCAAAACGCTCCTTCGTATATCAAGGGTTAGGATTTCATTTTCGCTAAATTATCGAAACAGCACGAAATAATATTAATATTATCGTGTCTTTAGCGGGGGAAATATAAAGTGGGAGAGGCGCCATGAAAAAGTACACCTGCACAGTCTGCGGATATGAATATGACCCGGTGGCCGGCGATCCCGACAACGGGGTAAAACCCGGGACCACTTTCGAAAACCTTCCCGACGACTGGGTCTGCTCGGTGTGCGGGGCCGACAAGGATGCCTTTGAAGCCGAATAATAAGCCAGCCTGAGATGAGCAGAGAACTAAAGAAAAACATATACGCGGTGGGGGTGCAGGGGCTCTTCGACGAGCTGATACCGCTGCCCCACGGCACCAGCTATAACTCATATCTTATCAAGGGCAGCCAGAAGACGGCCTTGGTGGATTCCGTGGACCCGGCCAAGTACGACGAACTGCTGGCCAACCTGGCCGAGCACGATGTCAAACAGCTTGATTACATCGTCTGCAACCACGCCGAACAGGACCATTCGGGATTCATCGCATTTCTGACGGAAAAGTATCCCCAGGCGACAATAGTCACCAACGAAAAGTGCCAGGGTTTCCTGATTGATATTTTGCACATCCCCGAAAACCGATTCCTGGCGGTCAAGGACGGAGAGACCCTTTCGCTGGGCGGCAAGACCTTTGAGTTCATCCTGGCGCCCTGGGTGCACTGGCCGGAGACCATGTTCAGTTTTCTCAAAGAAGATAAGGCGCTGTTCTCCTGCGACTTTCTGGGTTCGCACCTGGCCACCACCGACACTTTTGCCTGCAATGACGCGGTGCTGGAGGGCGCCAAGCGGTATTACGCCGAGATCATGATGCCCTTCCGCAGCTCCATCGTCAAGCACCTGCAGAAGCTGGACACCATGGACATCGACCTGATCGCGCCCAGCCACGGCCCGGTCCATAGAAAGCCATTCCAAATCATAGACGCTTACAAGAGCTGGAGCTCGGAACAGGTCAAAAACGAAGCGGTGATCCCCTGGGTTTCTATGCACGGCAGCACCGAGGCCATGGTAAAGCAACCTGACCGAGGCTCTGGTCAAAAGGGGTATCACGGTCAAGCCCTTCAACCTAAGCAAGACCGACATCGGCGAACTGGCCACCTCGTTGGTCGACGCCGCCACGGTGGTCGTCGCCACTTCCACCGCACTGGTGGGCCCGCATCCCCAGGGGCTGTATGCCGCGGCGCTGGTGGGAGCTTTAAGGCCCAAGACAAAATTTCTGGGCATCATCGGCTCCTACGGCTGGGGCAGCAAGGCGGTGGAGACCGTCAAGTCGCTTTTGACCAATCTCAAGGCCGAGATGCTGGAGCCGGTCTACATCAAAGGCGCGCCGCGTAAGGAGGACTTTGAGGCTTTGGACAAACTGGCGGACTCCATACTGGAGAAACATAAAACATTGGGTCTTTTATAACTTTGAAATGTTTGAGAAGTTGGGAACTGTTAACAGTAAGAGCAGAAAGTGTACAAGAAGTAGGCTAATGGATAAAATCGTCAAACATTGGTTGGAACGCTCCAAGTACGACTTGGATACGGCTAAAGTGATGTTTCAAGCCCGCCGATATCTTTATGTAGCTTTCATGTGCCAGCAGTCTGCCGAGAAAATGCTTAAGGCGATCATATCCCATAACGGGAAGCGTCCAGCGCCTGTTCACAGTTTGCTGCGATTGGCAGAGTTGGCCGGGTTGGAATTGAAGGAAGAAGAACGCAAAGATTTTTATAACACATTGTCGGCATATTGCATCAACGCCCGGTATGCGGAGTACAAGGAACGACTTTCGGAAATATGCAACCGGGCTGAAGCAGAGCGTATTCTTGAGCAAACCGAAAAAGAATGGAAATGGCTCAGAAGAAAAACAATCTGACGCTGGTAAAGCGGAAAATACGGCAATACGTAAAGGAGTTGTCTTGCGACATTAAAGTCGACCAGGCGATTTTGTTCGGTTCGTGGGCCAAAGGCAATCATAGCCATTTCAGCGACATTGATATTGCCATAGTTTCCGGGGATTTTTCGAGATTCAAAAGGGTGCGGAACATAGCTTTTCTGCTTTCACACGCCGGGAAAATTGATTCCCGGATCGAACCTCTGCCCCTGACTCCGGAGGAAATCAAAGATCCCGATACCCGCAGTTTCGCCGCCGAGATATTGGAAACCGGGAAGGTAATGTATAACGCACATTAACCGAAGGAGGAATTGCCATGATCAAGCAGATCGTTCAGGATATCATTAACAAACAGATCAACGCCGAGATGTATTCGGCCTATCTGTACCTGGGAATGGCGGCCTGGTGTCAGGACCAGAACCTGCCCGGGGCCGCCCAGTGGCTGAAGGCCCAGGCCAAGGAGGAGATGGGCCACGCCATGAAGTTCTACAAGTTCCTGGAGGACACCAATTCCCAGATAGCGCTTAAGGCCATAGACGCTCCGCCGGCCAAGTGGGCCAGCCTGCTCAACGTCTTTGAGGATGCCTACAAGCACGAGCAGAAGGTGACCGGAATGATCTACGAGATCGTCAACCTGGCCGCCAAGGAAGGCGACCACGCCTCGGCCAGCATGTGCAAGTGGTTCGTGGACGAGCAGGTGGAGGAGGAGAGCCAGACCCTGGCCGTAGTGGAGAAACTGAAGATGGCCGGAGATTCCAAGGGAGCCCTGCTGTATATAGACAAGGAACTGGGCAAACGGGAGTAACCCAACCCCGTCCCTTCCCTCGAGCAGACTGTGTCATAATAGTGATGGGAAGTAGGATAAAAGGCAAGTTGGGATTGAAAATATCAGTAAATTGGCTTACTTGTGGAAAAGGTTGTTATAAACGGCTACTATTGGCCTGTCGTGATCACCGCCGGAGCAAA
>JACQXR010000159.1 GCA_016208585.1 candidate division TA06 bacterium
TCAGGGTTATTCAGCGCAGGGCGTATGGTTTGAGAGACGAGGAATACTTACGGTTGAAGGTACTGACCTGCACGCTTCCTCCCCTGTAAGTAGCCCAAAATCACCTAAAATCACCCACACTCATTGGAGAAGACCCAAAAATAGTAAGTATATCTAAAAAATAAATATTTGTCAAGGGTAAAACCTAACATGTAAAACCTAACACCGACAGGTAAAACCTATCAGTGTAAAAATCCCAATGTGTGGTAGCATAATAATTATGTCCGGGTAAAAATCCCTAAAAATCTCTAAAAATCAAGATAAATCAACAGTGTGGGAGGCCTATCATTACCTTGGGTTGCTGGATTTACTGAGATTTTTTGTTGCCGGGACATCATATCCTCTCGTTTTGGGTTTTAGTAGCAATTTGCCAGAAAAATCTGACCCAGACGGTCATCACATTCCCTTTGGCGGCAGTCTTGATCAACAGGATATTTTCTTTCCAGTGGCTATATTCACTGCATTCCCGGCAATCCATGCTGACCGGGCAGGGTTTGTAACCCAAAAAATAACGGCCATCAGCCTTCGGAAACGGCATCATCGCGCTTAAGTTCTTTCAGTTTGTATTGGAGTGTCCTCAGGCTGATCCCCAGCTGGTCCGCCGTCTGGCGGCGGTTGCCCTGGCAGTCTTTTAATGTCGCGATGATCAAGTTCTTTTCCATCTCCCTCATGGTCTGCCCGGATATTGTTGCAGCGGGTTCGGACTTGACGGTTTTGATCTGTTCCGGCAGATCATCCAACCGGATGGTCTGACCCTTGGCCATTACCACTGCATAGGAAATGACGTTCTCCAGCTCCCGGATGTTGCCCGGCCAGCTGTAATCCATCAAAACAGCCAGGGCTTTGTTTTCTATCTGATCGATTCCTTTAGCCTGAGCCGCAGCTGCCGTCTGGAGAAAATGCCGGCAGAGCAGTGGGATGTCGCTTTGCCGGTCCCGCAGATTGGGCAGGTTGATGGTTACCACATTAAGGCGGTAGAAAAGATCCTCCCGGAATCGTCCGGATTTGACCTCTTGGACCAGATCCCGGTTGGTGGCCGATATAACCCGGACATTTACTTTGATGCTCTGGGTATCTCCCACCCTGCGCATCTCGCCGTCCTGAAGCACCCGCAAAAGTTTAGCCTGGATGGCCGGAGAGATATCGCCGATCTCGTCCAGGAAAAACGTGCCGCCGTCGGCCATTTCAAACAGCCCCATTTTATTGCTCAAGGCCCCGGTAAAGGCGCCTTTTTTATAACCGAACAATTCAGATTCCAACAGGGTCTCGGGCAGGGCTCCGCAATATTGGGCCACAAAATTCTTTTCCTTGCGGGGGCCGTTATAATGAATGGCCTTGGCCACCAGTTCTTTGCCGGTACCGGAGTCGCCCTGGATCAGAACCGGAACACTGCTCTCTATCACCTTTTCCACCACCGAAAGGGCCACCAGGAATTTGGGAGACTGGCCGACAATATTTTCGAACCGGTACTGACGGCTGATCTCCTCCTTTAGGATCAGGTTTTCCTGTCTTAGGCGGGCCTGGAGTTTGGCGTTCTCGATGGAGATGGCCGCCATATTGG
The DNA here is from genome assembly GCA_016208585.1 of candidate division TA06 bacterium. NCBI lineage: Bacteria > candidate division TA06 bacterium. The sequence continues at coordinate 1,601 of JACQXR010000159.1, forward strand.
CGAAGGCCGCCAAAAATACTTTGTCCCGTTCGGTGAATACGTTTTTGGTGGTGCGGCTGTCCACATAGATCAGGCCGATGATTTGATCCTGCTTTTTGAGCGGCACGCAGATGATGGAGAGAATGTTGTAAAGCAGCACGCTCTCCGAGCCGGAGAAACGGGGATCGGTCCTGGCGTCCGAGGTCAGTGTTCCTTCGCCGCTTTCCAGCACCTGATTGATGATGGTCTGAGAAATTTCATCGGGGTTTTCGATGGGCCGGTGCTGGAAGTTGCGGGCCACCTTGACCGCCAATTCTCCCAAAGGCTGTTCTTTTATCATTAGCAGGCCCCGCTCGGCCTTGGTGGTGGATATCACCAGGTCCATCACCCGGTTGAACAGCTCCTCCGGCTCCTGGATGGAGTTGATCACCTGGCTGATGTCATAAAGAGCCAGCATCCCCTCTTTGTCGACTTGTTTTAATTCCTCGATAGACATTTTTGTTTATCGGATTTTATTAAGGTATGGTGAAAGTAGCTTCGACGGCGGCGGAATTCCCATCGCCGTCGGTGGCCCTTACCAGCCAGAGGTAAACGCCGGCGGCAAGTGTGGCCGTGCATTGTACATTGGATACGTTAGCTGTTGTTAAAGACCAATATTTCTGAGTGCCCTGCCAGATCTCTATAGTGATGTCTACTCCGCTGGCTTGGGCGTTGGTCCAACTCAAATTACCGGGCAAAGCCAAAGCTGCTCCATTATTGGGTACAAGGCTTGTCGGAACGGGACTGAACAACGGGACCGTGGCCTGACGTGGGGCCAGACCCTCGCCAGGTTCTATGGAAAAAGTTACGGTCTTTCCTATTATCCAAGCGGCCAATGATTCAGGATCGTATATGGTCCCATAAATCAACTCCAGATTCAGATCCCAGGCATATTTTTTGACGGAAACATCCGGCTTGCTGCTATCGGCCGGATAAGTTTTGCCTTCCACCATGGCATAGAACAAATACGCATCCAAAGAGGCCTGCCCCTCGGGATGGGTTCCCAGGCATTCCAGTACAAGCCCTCTGTCCAATTGGCCGTTTTCATGTGCTATCACATAGGTGTTAACCCTGGGGTTGGACAGTGACGGTTTTCCAGTTATTATGAAATCATATTCCAGTTTCCCGTCGGATGGAACATCTATGGTGTCCGCAGCGTCGTAATACTGGGGATGACGGACGGCAAGGATATATCTTTCCCCTCCCGGCAATTCCAGCTGATAGCCCCCCTGGGCGTCGCAAACTGTGTTGATGTTGACCGGCCCGGCGGTGACCACCGCTCCCGGCACCGGTGATGCTTTGGAATTACGGACCGTGCCCCAAACCCCCCGGCCGTTGACCGGATCAAGCGGGTTATCACGTTTGGCATCCGGCCCGCAGCCCAATCCGGACAACAGGCCCAGAACCAATAGCAATGTTGATATTTTTGTTTTATTCATGGCATGATTCAGTCAGTAAGGACTATGTCCAGTGCGCTGTAAAACCAAAAGGATATTGCCAGGTTGATCCCGAAACTGCGGGTTTTATACCAGGCATTATAGGTGTCATATTTGGACCCGATGACATCCGGATCGGTGGCATTCAGATAACTTTGATGGCTTAAATATGTGCCTAAAAATACCGCGCCCAGTCCGGCGGCAATTCCCAGAGCCGATCGTTTGAGGATCTTTCCCTTTTTAATTTCTCCCCGGTATGACTGGCCCCAGCCCGGCCACAGGGCGGCGCGCCACAAACAGGGCATTTTTTTTGGCTTGCCCTTATCAAAAATCAGCCCGGGCTGCACCCCTGATTGCCCCTGGCTTTGAGCGACCTCTAGCTGGGCTCGTTTGAAAACGCTGATTATTTTGGGAGAGACGAATTCCGGGTTCAATTCCAGCTTAGGCTTGGAAACCAGGATGATCTTGAATACTTCCACCGCCTGATCGTCATTCCCCAGGGCCACCAGGGAAAAAGATAGGTAGGTGCGGAGATAGACCAGATCGCTGGGGGTATAGGGAGCCGTATCGGCCAGGGCTTTTTGGGCATTACCGACCACCTCATCGTAATATCCCCGCTCATAGGAGGCCACCACCACCCCCAGATAGTTCGCGCTTTGAGCATGAACTTGTGGGGACCAGGCTGGCCAGGCCAGCAAGAACGATATGAATATTATTCTTTTCATTGCAGGATTATATTCCGATCCAAAGTCTTGTCCTCTTCGATGTTCAGGTTTTCTTTCCACTCTTTTCCCAACGGCCCCGAAAGCTTTAGTTCGTGTTCCCCGATGGAAAGCTTAAGCGGCGCCCCCAGCGGAGTGGTTCCCATTTCCTCTCCGTCTATATAGACCACGGCCCAAGGCGAGACGGTAAGCCTTAAGCGCCCGAAGGCCTCCGGCATGGTTACATCCAACGATAAGGTGTCGCCTGGTTTTATGACCAGATTACTCAGGTATTCCCGGCGGTTGGGATGCCTCAATATCAGTTGATATTGTCCGGGAGAAAGCTTTACTGGATTATCCAGCGGAGTACGTTCGTAATAGCGGCCATTGAGATAGATTTCGGCCCAGGGTTTCACCGAGAGCTTCAGAAAACCGGGGGCAAGATTTTGCGGGATCAGATCGGCCGTAAGGTTAAGACTCTGACCGGCATTTAGTCTGATGTTGATCCGTCTTGCCTCAAAACCTTCTTTGGAGATCATCAACCGGTGTAGCCCCGGGTTCAGGTTATTTATGGTTAGGGGAATACTGCCGTAATCCCGGCCGTTCACGGTAACCCTTGCTCCTTCAGTTCCCGCCACCAAAACAGTTGGCTGCGAGACCGGCGGCCCGGCAGTATCTGGAGGATTTTGATTCAGGGTGTCCGGCCGGACTCGGGCGCTATCTGCTTTATGGCTGGCGATATATCCGGTTATGGTCCGGTAACTCCAACTGCCTAAAAACACCAATAGCGCCATCAGAGCCATTATCAATAATGTCTGCCGCAGGACATAGATGCGCCGCTCGGCCCGGGCCATTTTTTTTATCAGGGTCAGATCTTCCTGCCGGGGGACATAGTTCCGGGGCGCGCTGAGGTAACGGGAAAGCGCTTCGGGGCTGCCCATCTGGTAGGGAACCAGTCCGGCTAAAAGTTTTCCGGCATCGCCGTAACGGCGTTTGGGATTCTTGTCCAAAAGTTTTTGCATGACCGGGTCCACCCCCAACGGCAGTTCGGAATCCTGCCGGGCCAGGCTTTTGGGAATCAGCCGCAAGGTCCGGTCGATGGTCTCGGAATGGGTCTGCCCGGCAAAAGGGTTGCCGCCGGAAAGCATCTCGTAGAACATCACCCCCAGGGCATAAATATCGGACTGGGCGTCGGCCGGCTGGCCCTTTATCTGCTCCGGAGCCAGATAGGCCGGGGTGCCCACAAAAGTTCCGGGATCGGTTATCCCCAGAGCCTCTTGGGCGTAAGCCAGTCCGAAATCGGTTATTTTAACCCCGCCCCCCTTGGTCAGCATGATATTGGCCGGCTTGATATCCCGGTGGATGATCTGGTTCTGATGGGCGTGCCAGAGTCCCTGGGCTATCTGGCACACCACATAGACCGCCAGCAAAAACGGCAGCTTAGGCTGTTGGTCCAACAGGTCTTTTAAAGAACAGCCGTCGATGTATTCCAGGATTATATAATAGGATCCCTCCAGTTCAAAATAATCGGTTACGTCAACAATGTTCTCGTGATGCAGCCTTCCCAGCAGCTTGGCCTCGCGCTCAAATCTTTTGACGAAACCCTGATCGTTGGCCAAATGGGGATGCAGCTGTTTGATCACCGCTTGCCGGCCTAATTCGGCATGCCGTCCCAGGTAAATTGTGGCCATGCCCCCGCTCGAAAGCGCCGAGATTATCTGATAATTGCCGATTCTTTCCTTCATTTTTTCAAACCGGTCAAAATGGCTTTCAGGTTTATGTCCAGGAATGTTTGTCCGGCCGCCAAAGCCACCCCGGAATAATTATCCATAAAAGATAGGACACCGGGCCAGGCCAGATGTCTGGACGGGTCGATATCTTCCAGCCCCAATATTTCATCGGCCTTTATTTCGAACGATTTGTCCTGATGGCTGCATTTGATGACGGCCTGATTCGGGGATTCGCAGCGGGCTAATCCCAAGATTTTGGCCAGATCCACCTTCAAACTTCCGGACTTTTTTAGGCCCTCATCCTTTTTATCCAACCCCACCGAAATGATGGAATCAACCTTGAGGGCCAGCCGGGCCGAACCTATTTTAAAAATCAGCAAACGCATTTTATTGATTTGCGGATTTGAACCGGGACACCAGGCTGTTCATTTTTTCGGCAGTTTGCGAAAGGGTTTGAGCCACGGCCGAAAGCTCCTGCATGGAAGCGGTCTGCTGCTCCACCGCCGCCGCCACTTCTTCGGTGGAAGCCGCGGTCTGGATGGCGATGGCCGATACTTCAGAAGCCAACTGCGCCACCTGCCCGGCGCTTTTGGTCTGGGCCCGGCTGGATTCTGAGATCTGCTTGACCATGGCGCCGGCCACCGTCACCGTGCTGCTGATGACCTTCAAGGCCTGTTCGGTCTGATCCACGCTGGTCCGGCTGTTTTCTATTGACTGCTGGGTGTGGGCGATCACTTCCACCGTTTTGGCGATCTCAGCCTCAATATCGCGGATCAATGAAGAGACCTGCTGGGCGGAATTCCCGGCCTCCACCGCCAGGGAACGGATCTCGTCGGCCACCACCGAGAACCCTTGGCCGGCCTCGCCGGCCCGGGCCGCTTCGATGGCGGCGTTCAAAGCCAAAAAATCTATCTGCTGGGCCAGGTTGGACACCAGGGCCGCCACCCCGCCTATCTCCTTGGATTTCTGCTGCAGCTTGACCACCTTCTGGCTGGTCTGATCGGCCGATTGATAGATCTCCGCTATTTTTTGAACCGCCTCCGACGTTTGGGCGGCCCCCTGCTGGGATGAGTCCACCGCCCTTTGCGACGAGACCGTGGTCATCCGCACCTGGGAATCGATCCGCTTGGCGGCTTCGGAAAAATCCTGCAGCGACTTGGCCACCGAGGTCAGCCGCTCCGACTGGACGGTGGCCCCCTTGGAGATCTGCTGGATGGTGGAAGAGATCTCCTGCCCCGAAGCGTTCATCTGCTGGGAGGAGGAGGCCAGTTCCTGGGCGCTGGCCGCCACCTCGGCCGCCACTTTTTCTATGTCGCTTACCAGCCGGTCCAGCAGGTTGACGAACTGATTGTACTGATGGCAGAGATCGCCCAGCTCGTTGTTGGCCAAAAGCGGAAGATGCCGGCCCAGCCCCCGGTTTTGGCCGCTGATCTCGGACAGCGCCACTACCAGGGAATCAATTACGTCGGTAATGTTGCGGGAAGACAGGTAAGCGATGATCAACGTGGCCGCCAGGCCTATCAGGGCTATCAGGGTCAGCTGGCTCAGACGCTCCATCATTATCCCAAATGAAAGGGAAAGCATCATCACCACCAGGAACAGGACTATCAGCCGGTGGGTCAGGGATATCCTGACGGTTTTCCTGATGATCTCCGACTGGCGCCCCAGATGAAGCAGGGCCAGGCGGATGACTATATCCTTAAGCAGAAATTCTTCAATTAGAAAAATCAAAGCGCCCAGGACCAGCGCCGTTACCACCGAATAAAGCACGATGTACCAGAAATTGGTGGCCTGGGCCAGCAGGGCCACGATCAGCCAGATGACCGGAACTGCTACTATGAAATTAACCGTCATATGCAAAGCAGAAACCAAAGGAAAATCCAGGGCCGCCTTAAAGGCTGCCGTAATGTTCTGGCCTTCCGCCTGAGGATCGGTTGCAAAAGCCACCACGTTTTTTAAACGTTTCCGGTTCCAGATCTGGGTCAGCCCGGCCAGCAGTAGAGCAATCGGGAGGCCTGCCCATAATATGACCTTATTGGCCTGGGGAGGAAAGGCCGCCGCCCGGCTGACGAAATACATTAACAACGGCGCTCCGAAAAACAAGGCCAGCAGGTCCGGCAAGGCCAGGGCCAGCTTTATTTTTTTATCCGGCTTCATTTTCCCTGGCCCTCCTTAACTGTAAAGTTTCCCACTAATCGTTTCATCTCCTCGGCGGCCCGGGCCAGCTCCTGGGCGCTGGCGGTCATCTCCTGCATCGAGGCCATCTGTTCCTGGTGGGCGGCCGCGGTCTGCTCCATGCCCGAGGCGGTTTCCTCGGCCACCGCCTCCACCTGCTCGATGGCCAGCACTATCCGCTTGGCCCCCTCCACCTGTCCTTCGGTGGTCTGGGATATTTTGAGCGACCCCTGGGATGAATTTTTCACCGTTTCGATGATCTGGAAAAAGGCTTTGTTCCCGTGCTCGGCCAGCTGTTTGCCGCTGCCCACCTCCGCCAGCCCCTCCCTCATGGCGTTTACCGTCTGGGTGGTTTCCGACTGGATCTCCTTGATCAGGCCGTCTATCTGCTTGGTGGCCGAGGCGGTGCGCTCGGCCAGTTTTTTGACCTCGCCGGCCACCACCGCAAAACCCCGCCCCGATTCCCCGGCCCGGGCCGCTTCAATGGCGGCGTTCAACGCCAACAGATTGGTGCGCCAGGCCACCGCTGAAATCAGTTCGGTGATCTGGCTGATCTCCCCGGTTTTCTTCTCCAGCCCCCCGATCACGAAGGAAAGCCGGAACATGGTATCGTCGATCTTGCCCATCTGTTCGGTGATGGCGGACATGGCCCGTTCGCCCTCCGAAGCCATGCCCAGAGCCTGGCTGGCCGATTGGGCCGCTGCCTGGGCGCTTAGGTTCACTTCGTCCACCGAGGCGGATATGGCGTTGATGGCGTCCTTGGTTTCCTTGACCGACGAGACTTGGGTGACCGAGCCTTGGGAAACCCTCTGCAGGGTGGCGGAGATCTCCTGTTGGGAGGCGCTCATCTCCTGGGTGGAGGCCGCCAGTTCTTCGGAGGTGGCGGCCACGTTGTTGGCGGTGTTCATCACGATCCGGACCAGTTCCTCTAACCGGGCGGCGAAACTGTTGAAATGCAGGCCCAGCCGGCCTATTTCATCGTTGGCCGAACACTGCACCCGCCTGGTCAGATCGGCCGAGCTTTCGGCCAAATCCTTGAGCATGGTCCCCAGCAAGCCGATGGGCTGGGAAACCATCCGGCGGATCAGCCCCCGGATCAGAAATATCACTACGATAAAGGTGACTAAAAGCAGCGTCACTACGTTGCCCAGCATTTTTTGGAAAAGCGGCGTGATGATCTCGGCATAAAACTGCGCCTGATCGCTCACTAACATTTCTTGTTGTAAAAAAACAGTCAGGACCTTGAACATGGTCACCAACAAAATACCGGTGACCACGGTCAAGGCTGTAAAAAGAACGATGGCGAAACTGGAGACCAACTTGGACTCGATGCCGACGCTGCTGTCTTTTTCCTGGGACTTAATCAGGGTCAGCACCGCCCAGCCAATTATGCCGGCCGGAACCAGCATGGCCAAAAGCCCTATCCAGCCCAGCCGGGAAAAAAGGAACACCGCCAGGATGGAGACGGGAGCCAAAGTCAAATTAAGCTTGATATCGGACCAGGCCATTTTAACGGCTTCCAGCCAGCCGAAGTCTTTCCCGATGACATGGTAGCAGCTGACCATGAAATCGTTGACTATGACGTAGACCAGCAGCGCCGCCAGCAAAATCGGGATATTAAGCCAGCCCAAAACATCCGCCCCGCCCCGCCCTCCCAGCCAGCCGAAAACTAAGGACATGGCATAGACGGACATCGCAAACTGGGCCCCGATGAAAAACACCCGGCGCCACGGCTTCTTGCGGCGGATCTGGTGGGGAATCGAGCTGACGGCTATCACCAAAGCCGCCGGAGCGGTCCCCCACATTAAGAATATGAAATAGACCAAAATCAGGTCTAAGGAAAGATGCACCCCGCCGGGCAGGGCTACCGTGAACCATTGGCAGACCAGCGCCGCCGCCAGCAGCCCGGCCAACAGCCAGACGGAGAGGTTGAACCCTTTCAACAAGTAGGCCAGCAAAACAAGCCCCAGCGCCGTTACCGCCCAGGCGAATAAGCTTTGCCATTTGGATCTGTTGTTCATTATGTTATCTCTCCATGAATTGACATTGTTGTTTGCCGGATTTTACCGCCGGGCTAAAGTTAAGAGGGGCAATTCCCGTAAGCCGGCGTCAATCTGGCTCACTTTGCTTGCAATCTGGCCTACTTTGCTTGCAATCTGGCTTACTTTGCTTGCAATCTAAGCTACTTTGCTACCAATTTTGGTGAGATTGCAACCCAATTTGACAATATTGACTGCAATCCCGCCGTTTTTGCCTGCAAACTGACCCCGTTTGCCTCCAATTTTTGCCAAAATGCTAAATATCAGAACCTTTTAACTCCCAACCGCTTACGCTATTATATTTACTGCCTCGTGCCTGCACGCTGTAGTAGCCAACCATAGCAGCAGTTTCGGCACGCAAGCGTGCGCCTTATCTTCAGCGGTGGCGCAAGCCTCTTTTTAGGCGGTTTTCTTCTTCCGCCCGCCCCCGTGCTGCCGCCGGGAGAAGCCATACTTCTGCAGTTCTGGCCCGGACTTGCCGTAAACCGATTCCAAATAACTTACCATTCTGGCTCCCATTGCTCTGGCCTCTTTATCCTTTGCCGTAAGAGCCTTGGTGACGGTGTAAAGTTCGGCCTTGGCCTTCTCCTGCCTGTCGTCCAGCTTGCGAAGCTCGGGCAGTATTTTGGCTATGTCGGTGGCATACCTTTTCTGCACCGCATCGCCGGTGGAACTTTTAAGCCCGCCCAAAGCTGCTTCCAAAAAATTGATCAGGTCAGCAAAGCTTGTCCCAATTCGCGTGGCCATGATGGCGCCTCCTAAAAGTTAATGGTTGGGTTGCCGGGGGTATGTTGTTTCTACCTGGAATTATTTTGCAACCATTTTGCCGCCTCTGGCGGCACCCCGCCCTCGGCGGTGGCAAACCATTTCAACCGTTTCAAACCCATTCGTTCGTTAAACTTTCATGTCAAACTCAGGGCAGGCCATTTCCAACGTTGCCGCACCCCGTTGCCCCGCCCCTCAAACCCATCTTCACCCGCCTAATTTAGTCTCAGCGCCTTGGTTTCTATGATAAATACCAGTTCCCCCTGGTGTTCAAAAGCTTGCAATACTTTTTCCTGATCTGGAATAAAATTTTTATCCACCGTGATCAAGGAATTAAAGGGAATATCTACGATGGGGCCGATCTCCTCCACCAGCAGTCCGGTTTCCTTCCCGGCCACAACCGTCATCACCAGATCGCCGGAGGAGGCCGGCAGGGATTTCCCCAGAAACAGGCCCAGATCGGCCACCGGCACCTGCTTACCCCGCCAGAGGCACATCCCGGCGATGAATCCGGTGGTCCGGGGCAGGACGGTTATGTCGGGATGATAGACCGCCTCCTGAACCGTCGTCATGTCAAGGGCATAATGCTCTGTTCCCGAGCGGACTATCAGGACTTTGCCGGCGGCTTCATCCAATTTTTATGCTTCCTCGCTTTTCAATATGTCGATCTGCTCCTGGGCTTCCCTGGCCCACCAGTTCCCGGGCGAAAGTTTGATGCATTTCTCCCATTCCCGAATGGCCGCTCCCGGCATCTTTTTATTATAATAGGCCTGGCCCAGATGGTAGTATGCTTCTATCAAATTCGGCCCCAGCACCGTGGCCTTGGAAAAGAAGAAGATGGCGTCATCCAGCATCTGCCTTTCCAAGTAGACCAGCCCCAGGTAATAGTGGGAGTAAAGCACCGCGGTCCGGTCCTTGCCCGATTTCAGCACCCGGCTGAAATGCTCGATGGCCTCGCCATAAATCTGTTTTTTGAGGCAGACAAAGCCCAGGTTATTGCGTACCGCGTCGTTGTTGGGCTCCAGCTGCAGCACTTTAAGGCAGATCTCCAGGGCCTGGTCGTAGCTGCCCTGGTAGCTGTAGGCCCAGCCTAAAAGCCCCATGGCCTTGGTGTCGGTGGAATTCAATTTGACCGCGTTGGCGAGCGAGTTAATGGCTTGCTCGTATTCCCCGCGGCAGATCTGATTCCAGCCTTCGGCCACATAGGTGGAACTCCCCAGGCTGTCGGTGCGCATGGTCTCGACGAAGGAGCGGATCAGCAGTTTGGACTGGTCGTCGCTGACCGAAGCCGATTTGTAGACCGAGATCAGCGATTTGACGGAGTCCTGCAGGCTTAAAAGGTGCTTCAGGGCTATGGCAATGTCCTTATATAATTTGCGGAGCTCCCGCTCCATCTGTCCCTCCTGATCCTTGGCTTCCGGGGCCTTGAGCCGCTCTTTAAGGACCGCGATCTTGCCCTGATAATCTTTGACGATATCTTCCAGCACCGGCATTTTAGCTTCCCCTTTTCAAATATTAATTAATGGCTATCTAATCTACTCCGGAACCTTTTTAGACACCGACAAACACTGTTGAATGTCGATTATAAAAGTTTTTTACCGAATGCACATCTATAGTTAGGAAAACCCAAATAGAAAAAATATCAGTGTAATTCAGTGTCTGGGAAATAATCCAGGATATATCCTGAGTTAATTGGATAATCAATCAAATGTTTTTAGGAACAAGCCGAAATAATAGCCTGAGGTATCTGGTCCAGCGGTAATACCAGGTCCACCATCCCGGTCTCGATGGCCGATTTGGGCATCCCAAACACCACGCAGCTGCTGCGGTCCTCGACGATGGTATGCCCGCCTTCCCGTTTTATGGCCGCCATTCCTTTGGCCCCGTCATGCCCCATCCCGGTCAAGATCACGCCCACTATGGGAACTTTGGCGCTGGCCGCCAGAGATTCCATGGTCACGTCCACCGAGGGCCGGACCCCGAAACGGGGCGGATCCTGGTTAAGCTGGATCTTTGGGCCGGATGCGTCCAAGGTCAGGTGATAATCGGCTGGCGCCATTAGGGCCAACCCAGGCCTTATCTGGTCGCCTTCTCTGGCCTCCCGGACTATGATCCGGCTGCGGGAGGAAAGCCTTTCGGCCAGGGATTTGGTGAAGCCCGCCGGCATGTGCTGGATGAGAATCAATCCGGCGTTCAGGTTCCCGGGAAGCTTTGGGATGATCTCTGCTAGGGCCCGGGTTCCGCCGGTGGACGAACCGATGGCCACTATTTTCTGACCCTGCGGTCTGGACGGGGTTTTAGCAGGGGCCGGTTCGGATTTTTTATGCCGCTGGGTCCTGAGCCTTTCCAGATTCACTCCGGCCGCCATGAATATCTTTTCCACCAACTGCTGCCGGACTTTTTCTATGTCCAAAGAAATGGAGCCTGACGGTTTGGTGATGAAATCAACCGCTCCCAACTCCAGGGCCAGCAAGGTGGCCTCGGCCCCCTCTACGGCATGGGCCGAAAGGATCAGCACCGCCACCGGCGTCTCGCTCATCATCCGGGCCAAAGCCTGCAGTCCGTCCATGACCGGCATCTCGATATCCAAGGTCACCACGTCCGGCTTCAGTTTTTTAACCTGGGCCAGGCATTCCAGCCCGTCATTGGCGGTTCCGGCCAGTTCCAAGCCCGGAGCGCCGGAAACAATGTCACCCAGCATCTTCCTCATCAGGGCGGAATCGTCAACCACCAGTACTCTTATGGGATTTTTATTGGGCATTTATCGCACCAATTTCTTAAGGGTCGTTTGCATATTAAACGCCGGTTTACCCGTTCGTTTGCCAAGCAAGTTGGCCTACCTCAGGGCAAGTCGAAGCGCTTGTGCTGAGTTTATCTAAGCACCATCGCCTTTTTAGTGTCGCTGAACGATCCCGTTTGCAATCTGTAAAAATATATACCCGTGGCCGCTTGCCGGTTACTTTCATCTTTGCCGTCCCAATTGATTGAGTAATAACCGGGCTGCTGGTTTTCGTTGACCAGTGTTTTTACAGCCTGCCCCAAAGTGTTGTAAACCTTCAGGCTGACCCGGCCTTGTTTTGCCAATTGATAATTGATCGTCGTTGCTTGCTGGCAGGGATTGGGATAGCATTGGCTTAGCCCAAATACAGTGGGTACAGAATTTGTAGTTTGCCTTTTGCCCGCAAGTTGCGGCCCGCCCAATGCGTCCATGTCGAAATACATCTTGAAACGCTGTATCCGGTTGTTGTGGGTGTCAACGACATAAACATACTTGCCATCCGGGCTTACCGCCAGACCCTGCGGCAGTTTGAATTGACCGGCTTCCTGCCCCTGAACTCCAAAAGTCAAAAGCGCGTTGTGCCAGGGGTCAAGCTCAATCACCCGGTTATTGTAGACATCGGCAATGTAAAGGTTATTGTAAATGTCAAAGCAGACGTCCCATGGCTGTTTTAAATCAAGCCCGGCGCCTAATAAATCTACGATTTTTCCGGATGTATCAAAAACTGCTACCCTGTTATTTTTGGAATCCGAAACATAGATAGAAGTTACTGTCTCGTTTTCAACGGCGTCATTCCTTGCCGCTAAGCCGGTTGGCTGCTGCAATACATCCTTCCCGAAGGCTTTAATGAATGTTCCATCGCTCTTAAACTTTTGCACCCGGTTGTTCTTATTGTCGGTTACATACAGCATGGTCTGACTGTTTTCATTGCTGATCGCCAGGCCGATAGGCTGGTTGAACTCGCCGTCATTTGAGCCTTTGCTGCCGAACCATCCGATTAACTCACCGTTCTGGTTGAAACGGCCGACACGATGATTATAACAATCCGCTGCATAGATAACGCCGGAATTGTCCACGGCAATCCCCTGCGGCTGATTAAAGCCGTTGGGATTTTGACCGGTAGATTTAGAACCGAAACAAAGCAGGACGTCGCCGGCAGGCGAGAATTCCCATATTTTATCGGCCTGGGTATCGGTGGCGTAGATATTGCCCCAATTATCGCAGGCGGCGTCAACCGGCAGTGATGAGAATACGGCAAAATCAGGGTCTATGCCAACCAATGGTTTCATATTATAACAATAATAGATGGTTATTGTTGCCGTGCCGTTATTGCAGGCCGAATCAGTTGCCATAAGCTGGAAATCATAGCAATTGCCGGCGACCATCCCCAGCGAGTCGCAGTTGATAAAGACCGGACGTTTGGTTATGCGATAAATACCGGATTTGACGGTTTGCCATGTCGTCAGGTTATGCTGTTTCAGTTCCAGAGCCCAACTTTTAATGACAAAGTTGTCGTTGACGGTACACCAGACCGAAAAGGTGTCAACGTTCACATTCGTGCGGTTTCGCGGCGAATGGATGGTTGCCGCGGGCAAGGTCTGGTCCAGCACGATATTGTCCGACCAGCCGGGTTCTAAGCTGATGTTGCCGGCCAGGTCTTTCAACTGCAGATAGACCCGTTTTGTCCCATCGCCCAAGGATAATGCGCATTGATACGTCCCGATTGTGTCGCAGTTGATCCAGCCATCGTAGACATACGGCCCGGCGGTGGAATTCAGGACGCTAACCGGCTCCAAGCGGATGTTATCAACCGCTATCGTGTTTAAGAGAGCATCGTCATCCGGCGGGGGCGGGACTGTTATCCCATATATATTATAGCTTACCTCCATTCTGCCCAAGGGCCGGGTGGCATCCACCTTAAGGGTAAAAGTATCCGAGTTTTGTTTCCAAATCACTTCGGGGGTGGAGGCTATAGGCTTTTCAAGCAATCTTACAAAACGTGGCTCAACTGTTGCGGCATAATTGGGTTCAACTACATCGGCATAAAAGACATCCACTATTTTGTACGAAAATATCACATCGTGGGCGTAGACGTCGTCGGTCAGCCGCAGCAGCTTGTTTTTAAAAGGAGTTAATTCTGTTCCGGGGATGATCTGTTTGGCCGAAGCCCTGATCTGGGCCGGGCCGGGGCCGGTATGATATCCTTTTAAATGCAAGAAACCATTATAGAACTCGGCGTTGTCCAGTATCCAACTTGTGGTATTGTCAAATGTTCCGTTTTTAACCAAGTTAGCATAACCAGAAGAATTTCCGAACGGCGTTTCGGCAAAGCGCATCTGGGACAAGCCGGGAAAGGCGTCCGTACCGGTCAGTTTGACGTTTACGGTTTGTGAGTTTGTAAATGTTGCGTTGTTGTTGATGGATACTGCGCCCGTGCCGGGCGGCACATCGTTAAAATATATCTGGCCGGTGAATTTGGGCGTGGTTATTTTGCCGCCGTCTATTTTGTATTGCAGTTCAAAGATGTTTTGTTTATTCTCTTCGGATTTTTGCAAGTATTGGATTGACGAAGCTTTATAGGGCAGCCAGCCCGAGGTTATACTTTTCCAATAACCAAAAGCAAATTTGGCGGTTGTTTCGGGCTGCACGATTGTCCAGTATTTTTGGGTTATTTGAATGGAATCGTTGGAAAGCGTTGAAGTGATGTTGGGCGAAAGCGTGGTAAATCTGAAGTTGATGTAAGCCGCTCCGCCCTCCAGTTTGGGCGTAGAGGCAAAAGGTATTATCCTGAACAGCCGGCCGCCGCCGGGCAGCAATTTTATCGTAATTGTCTGGTTCGCGCCTCCGGTAAGCAGACCGGTTATACGTTGGTTATCCAAAACATCCGTGATGAAATATGTATTTGGCTGGCCGGGGGCAGGGGTCCAGTTAAGCGTTACTGCAGCGCTCATCGTATCGGCCGGCAGGCAGTGGCGGTTGACCAGCATGAAGTATTTGTCGTCGGCATTGGTCTTATGGTGGAACATACCCACCTGAATCAAAGAATCGGAAATGCCGGTTAGGTACGTGCCTACGGGCACATTCTTCCTAAAGGCAGTTTCCCAAGCCAGTTGCATCAGCGTAGGGCTTAGGGCTTTAATGCCGCCGTTAAGGTTTTTAACTGCCGTCCAGTGAGGTTCGTTGTGCTTCCCGGAGGGTTTTACCAAGCCCAATTGGTAAAACCAGTTTATTCCATCATACGTATATATATTGTCCACATATACGTAATAAAACAATCCGGTGGCCCCGTAACACAGGGACAGATTGGCCATGCAGGATATCTCCCGGGGAGTGGGTCTACGGAAATTGCCTTCGCCGTTTATCGTGGTGTCTATCAGGGTATCCTGATATTTGTAGTCGCCGAAGCTTTGGATCTGAACGTACAGGGGAATGTCGGCGCTGTTGCAGGCATGCTTGGCGGCGCTAAGGGCAATGGCCATGGTGTCGAACCGGTTTTGCAGGCCGCGACCGGAATCAACCGGGGTGCGCACCCAGAGGGCGTTGCCATAGAAACCTCCGGATATGGGAAGAATATTCAGGGAAAGCTCGTTGGGGTGGACGGCATTGATGAATTCGGAATATATTGTGGTATCCGCGCCATGGATGTTCGGCTCAAGCGGTGTTACCTGGTTTATGCCGGGGTAGCTGGGGTTTGTTAATTTTAGTTGCGATTGCACTATGCTATCCGCCTTAAACTGACTGCGAAAAGGTTCATCGCAAAGCATATAACGGAAGACGGCTTCTTTGTTGGGCGCGGTGGGGCCGGAGTATGTTTTTGCTATATCTGCAATCACTTGGTTATACATATTTGAATTTAGCGAATCATACACCGCATCCTGTATTTCCACGTAATCCACATATAAATCCTTATTGCCATAGGTATAAACCACAAAGTCCCGCCATTGGGGATCATAAAAGCTGCGGCTGAATTTAATGTCAAACGTTTTATAGCTATCAAGCCCGGGAAAACTGTCCGTGGTAAGCGTTACCATAATGCTGTCGCTTTGGCGCACTAGATCTTCGGCTATAGGCACCATCCCTATCTTGCACACCTGGCTGCCGTCTGCGGTTCCAGTATATTTCACCCTGAAACCGGCGGTATAATTCCGAGTAGCGCCTAAATACGTGGCGTCGTCGGCCCGGGGCTCCCGGCAAGTGCGGTTGCGGTATTTAA
Source organism: candidate division TA06 bacterium (assembly GCA_016208585.1). Taxonomy (NCBI): domain Bacteria; species candidate division TA06 bacterium. The sequence continues at coordinate 17,457 of JACQXR010000159.1, forward strand.
GGTCATCTCTGTTCGGGTCGTCGTTAGCGCATAACAAACTGTCCCACAACAACGCATACCCAGCGCCATGGATAGGCGGAGCCGGACAAAACCAGGCGTTGCTGTCGGCGTCGTAGGATCCCACCCTGCCGGGGCGGCTTTCCTTGCCGTAATACCGGTGGTTCCCCTCATACCTGGCATATACCCCGCCGGAGAATCGCTCCAGATTGTAAAGGGTGTTAGCGCCGGTGTAGCAGATCCCCAGCAGGGCCTTTTGGCCGATACTTTTAAGCACGGCCAACCTGGACTGGAGTTGGGAAGGAGAATATCCGACCAGATAGATGGTATTGATATTACAGGTATCTGCGCCCCGGGCCCAGGTCCTAAAATCGCAGGATGGCCACGCGCCGAACTCCCCGATGGGGAAA
>JACQXR010000160.1 GCA_016208585.1 candidate division TA06 bacterium
GACACCATGTTGAATGCATATTATAAGTTAAAAACCGTATGCTACGATGGTCAGGTAACCACCACGGATAGTTCCATTTATTACTACCAACTTTACAACCCGCGGGTGCAATATCCGGGCACTATAACTGGACATAGTAGCCTGCCCGTTTTCTGGTACGCCTATAATTCGGGACTAATCAACGGGCACAGCTACGAAGCAAGGTTCAAACCAATTGTGCGCGGCGTATATGATACATACAAAGGGATATATTCGGCAGCATATAAGTATGACTTGTGGGATATGAGTACTGCCAGTATGGTTTCATCAGATTGGACTGTGCCGTACGATTGGGACTATACGGCATATTTATATTATAAAGATGCTACTGGCCAGCCCTATTCCGGCTTTGCGGTGCTGTGCGGAGACACGGCCTTTAAGCCCAGCCTGGGTATAATTGATTCGCTAAAACGCCCGGTTACGGATTCATCGGTAGACACTTTGAATTGGGCCAATATAACTGTACCGAATATGGGATGGGCCAAACTCAATGGTAATTACGAGATCCGTTGGCACGTTATGGAAACTTATCCCAGCGATACGCTGTGGCCGGAGGTGTGGGATATTACCTACGGTGTGGTAGTGCCGTATGATTCTACCATATTAAACAATGTTACCACACCTTCATGGAATATTGGAGGAGCAGCATCAGTATTAGGGCGCAGATATGTTACCAGCACCTGGCCTACTTCGGCGCTATCGTTTATGAATCTTTGTGGCTACCGGGTTTACTTTAACCGCAATGCTACCACCAGGCTTATGACCTGGGCCACCCACCCGCAGGAAGGAGATATCTGGCGCATATATTCCTCCGGCCCCATTCCGCCGCGGGAGGGCGATGTTTACAGTTTCACGCCAACTGGAGTAGAGGGCGTCCCAAGCGGGATTGATGCCACCTCCCTGCTGCTGAGGCAGAACGCGCCCAACCCCTTCAAACAATTGACCACAATCAATTATCAATTGGCAAAACCGGGGTTGGTGAACCTAAAAGTTTATAACATAGCCGGACAGCTCGTACGGACATTGGATGAGGGATATCGGATTCCGGGGGCACATAGCATCAAATGGGACGGCCGGGACAGCCAGGGGAACAAAGTGTCTTCGGGGATATACATCTATCGGCTGCAAGCAGAGAATAAGGATATGACCAGAAAACTGGTAGTGTTAAGATAACCGGGCAAAAGGAAACTGCGGTATGGTCATTCATGGTATCGCTGAAGGAGCATTAAAGCGAGGGAGCACTATGTGCTCCCTCGCTCTTTTATGTTGCAAATACCCGGCAAAAATGATATCCTTTAATCATGGAACAAAAAGTACGGCTCAACAAATTCCTCTCCCAGTGCGGGGCAGCCTCGCGCCGCCAGGCCGATGAGCTGATCGCCGCCGGCCAGGTTGCGGTCAACGGGAAAAAAGTGACCGAGCTGGGCACGGCGATACTTCCCTCCCGCAGCACGGTCAGGGTCGGGGGCAAGCACATCAACCCGCCCAAGGCGCACCAATACTGGGTCTTCAACAAGCCCAGGGGCTACCTCTGCAGCCGGGGCGACCCTTTTGGCCGGCCCACCATCTACGATGCAGTACCATTCTACCTGAAGAACTTGAAATACGCCGGGCGCCTGGACTTAGACAGCGAGGGCCTGATGATAATGACCGACGACGGCGAGCTGATAGAACAATTGACCCATCCTAAAAATCAGATTAAACGGACCTACGTGGTCTGGGTGCAGGGCCTGGTGCAGAAGTCCGAGCTAGACAAACTGAAACAGGGGGTGAAATACGAGGGTGAAAAATACGCCCCGGCCCCGGCCAAGGTGCTGCGCTACGACCAGCGGTCCCAAAACACTTTTCTGGAGATCAGCATCCGGGAGGGCAAGAAGCGCGAGATCAAGATGATGATCCGGGCGGTGGGGCGCCAGGTGCTGGAGCTTAAAAGGATAACCTTCGGGCCGGTACGGCTGGAATACCTGCCGCTGGGCCAGGCCCGGCGGATGACGGACGAGGAGCTGGCCCAACTGAAAAGAGGGCGGAAGGAATGACTTCCGCCCTCTTTTTTATAACCGGAGTTTCTTATTTGCCACAAAAAAGCACATAAAACACAAAAGCGTAATAGCGTTACTACGTAATAACGTTAAACGGGTTTATTTTGTGCCCCTTGTGCTTTTTGTGGTAAAATAATAATATAGGACTAAAATAGTCTTATTTAACCAACCGCCGCTATTTTACCGGATAGACCCAGCCGTGCTTGTCCGGCAGCCGGCCGGTCTGGATGCCGGTCAGGGTCTCAAAAAACTTTTTGGCCCAGGGCCCGGCCTTCTTGCCCACCACGTATTCCTGGCCCTTGTAGTTTATCTTGCCCACCGGGCTGATCACCGCGGCGGTGCCGGCCGCGAACACTTCGGTTACTTTCTGAAAGCGGATGCCGTCTACCGCTTCATCTATTGTTATCAAACGCTGTTCGGTTCTTAAGCCCAGGTCCTCGGCCAGTCTTAAAACCGAGCGCCGGGTGATGCCGCTTAAGATGCTGCCGGAGAGGGGAGGGGTGACCAGCACATTTTCCACCACAAAAAAGATGTTCATGGCGCCCACTTCTTCGATATAGCGGTGTTCCTTGGCGTCTAACCACAGCACCTGACTGTAACCCCGGTCCTTGGCCTGCTGGGAAGCCAGCAGACTGGCCGCATAATTGCCGCCGGTCTTGGCCTCGCCGGTGCCGCCCAAGGCCGCCCGGGTAAAGCTGTCCGAGACCCACAGGCCCACCGGGTTGAAACCCTCGGGGAAATAAGGACCGACGGGCGAGAGAATGATGTAGAACAAGTATTCATCTGAGGCCTTGACCCCCAGCGCGGCCTCGGTGCCGATCACGGTCGGCCGGATGTAAAGCGAGCAGCCCTCGGCGGCGGGAATCCAGCGCTCCTCCAGCTTCACCAGCTCGCAGACCGCCTGAATGATATCCTCCACCGGGATCTCAGGCATGCAGATCCGGCGCATTGAATTGTTCAGCCTTTTGGCGTTCTCCTCGGGACGGAAAAGCAGAATCCTTCCGTCCGGGGACTTGTAGGCCTTCTGTCCTTCAAAGACCTCCTGGCTGTAGTGGAAGACATTGGCCGCCGGGTCCAGGGCCAGCGGCTGGTAGGGCTTGATCTCGGGGTTGTGCCAGCCCAGTTTACGGTTGAAGGACATGGTAAACATGTAATCGGTAAAGGTGCGTCCGAACTGAAGCTTTAAGGGATCGGAATAGAGGGGTTTCAATTTTTCTTTTGGCAGCAGGGTGGTTTGAATGTTCATTTTAAGGCACTTAAATATTAAAGATGAAATGATCGCTCAATTATAAAACTTAATCTTCCAAAAGTCAAACAAAAATCGGGGAAATGTTAGGAATTGTTTCACGTGAAACAACGGGTGAAAACCAAAGGCAGAAAACGGAAAACAAATTGTTTCACGTGAAACAATTTGATTCGGCCAAGATTGTCTCCCAAAAATATCATTTAAGAGCGGCATAAAAGCGGTTGTTCCTTGTTTTAAAAAACAGAATATGATATGATTATACTCAATATGTCAAACAAATACGATGTAATAGTGATCGGCGGCGGGCATGCCGGGATTGAGGCGGCCCTGGCCTGCGCCAAAATGGGATTAAGCACGGCGCTGTTTACCATGTCGCTGGACAGGATCGGCTGGATGTCGTGTAACCCATCCATCGGAGGGCTGGCCAAAAGCCAGCTGGTAAAGGAGATCGACGCCCTGGGCGGCGAGATGGGGCTTTTGGCCGATGCCGCTGGCATCCAGTTCCGGATGCTCAACTTGAGCAAGGGTCCGGCGGTTTGGTCATTAAGGGCTCAGTGCGACCGGCAGCTTTATGCCGCCGCCGCCAAAATGGCACTGGAGCGCCAGGAAAATCTCGACATAAGGCAGGGCACAGCTGTCAGACTGCTGGTGGAAGACTCCGGTTCTGCTAAAACAGTCCGGGGAATAGTGGCCGACGGGGCCCGGGAATTTTTAAGCCGGGCGGTGATAATTGCCACCGGTACCTTTTTGAATGGGTTGATCCATATCGGCCCTAAGACGTTCCCCGCCGGCAGAGCAGGGGAACCGGCAGCCACAGAACTCTCCAAGTCGCTGACAGGTAACGACTTAAGTCTTGGCAGGTTAAAAACAGGCACACCGGCCAGGGTCAATGCCCGTTCGGTTGATTTTTCCAAAATGATCTTGCAGCCGGGGGATGAAGACCCCCAGCGCTTTTCCAACCGGACGGAGATATATGAGATCATCAGTTCCCGCACTGGACAAAAACGTCGGATCTGGCCGAAGCTGAAGCAGGTGCCCTGTCATCTGACCTACACCAACGAATCCACTCATAAAATAATTTCCGAGAATATCGGAAGCTCGCCGCTTTACTCCGGAAAAATTAAAGGCATTGGCCCCCGTTACTGCCCCTCCATAGAGGACAAGGTGGTGCGGTTTGCCGGGCGGTGCCAGCACCAGGTGTTCATCGAGCCGGAGGGTCTGAATACCGAAGAGTTGTATTTGAACGGAGTTTCCTCCTCGCTGCCCGAGGAGGTGCAGGAAAAATTCATCCACAGCATCGCCGGACTGGAGCCGGCCCAGATCATGCGTCCGGGTTATGCCATAGAATACGACTACGTTTTTCCCACCCAGCTTTTCCCCACCATGGAGGTCAAGCAGATAAGCGGGCTTTACCTGGCCGGGCAGATCAACGGGACCTCGGGCTACGAAGAGGCCGCGGCCCAGGGCCTTTTGGCCGGGGTCAACGCGGCCTTGAAAATCAAAAAACTTGAACCGCTGATCCTGCGCCGGGACCAGGCCTATATCGGCGTGCTGATCGACGACCTGGTGACCAAGGGCACGGAAGAGCCTTACCGGATGTTCACTTCGCGAGCCGAGCACCGCTTGCTGCTGCGCCAGGACAATGCTCCGGAAAGGCTGTTGCCGCTGGGGCGTCAGTTGGGGCTGGTGGACGATGATGTCTGGGGCCGTTTCCAAAGCCGGCAGGAAAAGATAAACAAGGAGCTGAACCGCCTGAGCCGGGAGACCGTTTTTCCGGAACAAGCCAATGATATTTTATTCTCCCTGAATACTGCGCCCCTGCCCGAAGCGTCCCGGCTGGCAGATCTATTGAAGCGCCCGGAGATAACCTACCGGTCGCTTTTACCGCTGGACCAGCACCGCCCCGACTATGACCGGGAAATTTGGGAAAGGGTGGAGATTGAAATCAAGTATTCCGGCTATATCAAAAGGCAGAGGGAAGAAGCAGAGAAGGTGCTGGACATGGAACAGAAGGCGGTGCCAGCCGATCAGAACTATTCCGCAGTTTACGGGCTTTCGGGCGAGGCCCGGCAAAAACTGGCGGCCATCCGGCCGCTGTCCATCGGCCAGGCCACCCGCATCTCGGGAATTACGCCCTCGGATATCGGCGTGCTGCTGGTGCACCTGAAAAAAACCGGACCGCAATAATTTTCTTAAAAAACCGGTTGACTTTTAATACCGGACATTGTAAAATGTTTGGGTAAACAGCATCCATTGGAAAGCCCAATTAACAGAAAACCCATACACCGAAAGGCTTCAACCTAATGAGAAAAATCACACTGCTCTCCATTCTGGCCCTGCTGCCATCGCTGCTCTTTGCCCAGGCCATCAAGTTTGAGTTCTCCAATATCCGGTTTAAAACCGGCTCGGCGGTGATAGAAACCGCCACCCTGCCGGCCTTGGATACCCTGGGCCAGTTTCTGATGCGCTCCGGCGCCAAGGTGGAAGTGGCCGGCCACACCGACAACGTGGGCGATAAAAGAAAAAACCGGAAACTATCCCAGCAGCGGGCCCAGTCGGTCTGTAATTATCTTACCACCAAGCACCGAATAGCGCCGTCCCAATTGACCGCCAAGGGCTACGGCGACTTGATTCCGTTGATGCCGAACCTGACCGATGAATACCGGGCCAAGAACCGCCGGGTGGAAATAACGGTGCTTTCCAAGATCCGCACCGCCAGGCTATCGTATCTTCAGGGTAATATTTTTGCCCGCAAGCAGGGCATCAGCAAATTCCAGCCGGCCAGCCTGGGCCAGGTGCTGACCATATTGGACGAAGTGGTTACCGATTCCACCGGCCGGGCCGAGATAACATTTGACAATGGATCCAGAGTAAAGGTAAATCCCAGCTCGGACCTGGTGATCGAAGAACAGTCCTGGGAGACGGGAAATAAAAAAGCCCAGGTTGGTCTGAACCTGATCGCCGGAAAAGCCTATGCCAAGATCAGCAAACTGGGGGATAAAAAGGAAAGCTTTTCGCTGGGAACGCCCACCGCGGTAGCCGGCATCCGGGGCACCGAATTTGTGGTGGAATCAAAACCCGACCGGACCGCCTTGCTTTCGGTGTGGGAGGACGATATGATGTGGCGGGGCCAGATCGCCAACTCCAGAGACAGGGCCGTCGCAGCCGGCCAGGGAAGCCGTTGCCTTCCCGGTCAACAGCCGGAACCGCCGTTGGACCTGCCCAAGCCGCCCAGGCCCATAACTCCGGCGGCCAACGATACCTTTTTCTACAATCCCGATAAACCGAAAAGCATTAATTTTACCTGGACCAGGCAAGGCGGGATAAAGACTCATCTGATAGTTGCCAAGGATTACGAATTGAAGGAAGTGGTGGCGGATGTCGTCACAGAAAAAGAATCCTTCAGCCTTAAGCCGGGAAAGACCGAAGATGTATTTTACTGGATGCTGACGGCGATAGATGACATCGGGCTGGAAGGCCAGCCTTGGCCCACCCGCACCCTAAGGCTGGTTCGCAAGATAGAAGGCCCCAGGCTGCGGATAGGGCGCCCTAAAATGGGAGAGAAGGTAAACCAGCTGAAAATGCTGGTGGACGGATCCACCGATCTTAAAACCGAACTGGCCATCAACGGCAAGGCCGCCCTGATATCGGCCGCCGGGGATTTCAGCGAACCGATCCTGCTGAAGGCCGGGGAAAACATCGTTACCGTAACTGCCGTCGACCGGGCCGGGAATGAAAGCGCCGCCAGCCTTCAAATATTCTGCGCGCCCACCCCGGCTCTTGATGCCACCCTGAATGTCGGGACCATAAAGCTTATGGGGGGCGAGCTGGACGCGGCCGCTCCCGGATTATTGGGCGCGGTCAGGCTGGTCTACAATCTGAACCAGTACTGGGGGCTGGGAGTGGCGGTTGGCTACGGGCAGTCAGGGGTTGAGGCCGGTGTTTGGGAGCCACGGGCCGCCGATTATTTCACCACGGTGGTTCCGGCGGCGGCCCTGGGCCGCTTTCTGATCCTGCCGGAATCAAAGATCTCGCTCTACGTTACGATGGAGGCCGGAGCGGTTTCCTGGCAGAACAAACTGTCGGGAGTGTCCCAAACCAGCGGAACGGCACTGTTTGGGGCGCTGGGGACCGGGGTAAAGTTTGCCGTCAGCGAAAGAGTGAGCATTTTGGCCGAAGCCTCGGCCGGATATATGATAGCTGACGCCGTCAATGCCGGAACGCATGACAAGAACAATCTTATCGTCCGGGGCGGGGTGGGAGTGATGTTCGGGTTTTAATAAAATGTCGGCGGATTGGTTTATTTCCCCGGGTAAGACAGGAACAGCTCAGGGGCGCTTACTGCCGAAGGGTGGAATATGGTCGGAGATCCTTCCGGTATTGAACTGCCGGACATAGCGCCGGCCTAAAAGCAGGCGGGGCGCGCGAGAGGAAGTTGAAAGGCCGTTCCAACGTTGGTGAGATGTGTTCCAACGTTGGTGAGATGTGTTCCATCGCTGGTGAGATGTGTTCTAACGTTGGTGAGATGTGTTCTAACGCTGGTGCAGTATGTTCCAACGCTGGTGAGATGTGTTCCATCGCTGGTGAGATGTGTTCCAACGCTGGTGCAGTATGTTCCAACGTTGGAACACTATGTTCAATGGCAAAGACAGAATGTTCTGACAGAACAACGTCACTAATCACCACAAAATGACTATCTAACTTGCTCAGGAAAAGTAGAAAGAATATAGTGAAATTGGTAAAAACACAGATTTAGAGTTTATCCTTAAATAAGCTTTGGGTCAGCATAAACGAGCGAAAAGGCATGTGGTGAGCCTGTCGAACCATGCCAGACCAGGAACGCGAGTGAAGCGTATCCACAGCGATACGGTGAATGAGCGTGACGCAGTATGGAGTACGCTTATGGATAACAACATACTCCGAGCGCCCAACAAGGCACTCCAGCGGACGCGGCAAAGCCGCGCCGCTGATTTTAGTCGTTGGGCTTTTGCACTTTGATCTCGCTACTCGAAAAGTTGAAACATGACCAAGACAAAACCAAAACAGAATAAAGACAGGGAGGAACGCATAACGATGGAGATCATCGTTGATGCATACGGTCCCGAAGAACAAGCGATGGGGTGGTATTATTACCTAGAAGATCAACTTCAATTTCCATTTACTGCTATTTGTAATGCGAAACGTGCTATCTCACCGTTGCATGTTAAACATGAGGTTGATGTTATCGGAATGGCTCCTGAAGAGGAGTGTGAGAAAGAGATGTTCGTTACAATCCGATGGGAAAGGGATGGTTTGGCGGTTCCGCTATCCCAACTCACGGCCATCAGTTCTACGGACGAACAAACAAAACAAGCAGTTGAGGACTGGCACTATTGGGTGCAGATGGGATATGAGCTGGGGTGATAACCAGCCCAACAAGTCAAACAGGGCGACGGGGGATAATCTCAGCGGTTTCCGGATACCTTGGTTGCTCCGCGTCTTATTTCCGGGGTGGAACACACAAATTACGTTACAACACTTTTATACGGAACAAAAATGATCGACCTTAAACTGATAGAACAACTGACCAACGCCTGGGGCGTCAGCGGCAACGAGAACCAGGTGCGCCAGATCATCCGGAAGCGGATCAAAAAGAATGTGGATGATGTCCGGGTGGACGCCATGGGCAACCTGATCGCCTTCAAGAGAGCTAAAAGCTCGAAGCTCAAAGCTCTAAAAGTGATGATCGCCGGGCACATGGACGAGGTGGGCCTGATGGTGACCCACATTGACAAGTCGGGCTACCTGAAGTTTAACAAGGTGGGCGGGATAGACGACCGGGTGCTGCTGGCCAAGCGGGCGCTGATCGGCAAGGACCGGGTCCCGGGAGTGATCGGGGTGCGGCCGATCCACATGCTGGCCCGCAAGGGCGAGCATAAAAAAGTGTCCAGCCACGAGGACCTGTTCATAGACATCGGGGCCGCCAGCCTGGAAGAGGCCCAACGCTGGGTTTCCCTGGGCGACTATGTGATGTTCGACACTTCTTATGAGGACTGGGGCGGGCTGATCAAGGGCAAGGCCTTTGACGACCGGATCGGTTGCTATATGATGATAGAACTGCTGAAAAAAAGATACAGTTTTGACCTTTACGCCGCCTTCACCACCCAGGAGGAGATAGGCTTAAGGGGCGGCCGGGTGGCGGCCTACCGCCACCTGCCGGACATGGCCTTCATACTGGAAGGGACCCCGGCCGGCGATTTTCCCCAGCCGAAAGTCAAGGACGTCAGCCGGGCGCCGGCGCTGGGCAAGGGCCCGGTGATAACCATCATGGACCGCTCGGTATTCTGCGACAAGGGGCTGATCAAACTTTTAACCGAAACCGCCAAGGCCAATAGAATCCCGGTGCAGATCAAGCGGCCGGGCACCGGCGGCACCGACGCCGGACGGATCCACCTGACCCGGACGGGCGTCAAGACCGCGGTGCTGGCCATTCCCTCTCGCTACATCCATTCGCCGGTCTGTCTGATCAGCAAGCGGGACGTGGCCTCGGGCTTAAAGCTGATGGAAGAGACATTCAAGAAGCTGAAGTAGATTTTTCTCCGACGGATTTCCGTGAATTAACAAAATTCCAGTTACACAATATGTTTGAAAGGAGGAGAGATGAGAGCGCGGGTCTTAATAGTATCAATTTTAGTTTTTTTAACAACCGTGCCAAGCATTATTTGGGGATTCAAAATAGAGCATTCGGTTATCATTGAATATAATCAATATAGAAATGATTTTGATATGAATCCTGGTTTTGCTTTTGGATATAGACTTATTACCAAGATTCCTATAATAAATAGGATCGGTCTTCAATTTACCTATAGCAAACTGCCTTATTTTAGAGGACAAGAGCCTTATGTCTATTCCCCTGCACCCTACCGTGATCAGATTACCTGGTATGGACCTGCAGTCATAAAACCTTTTGCTATCACTCTTGGTAAAATTGAGTGGGAAACTGCCATAGGAATAGGTCTTGCCCATCAATCCACCTGGCACGACGATTTGAATCAAGACGAGTCCTCCCTATGGGGACTTGGAGATTATTATACTCCAACTCTGACATATTACACTCCCCAGTTTTCAACTGAAATTAGCATTAAGTTTTTCAGAGAACAATTAGGCTTCGGTTTTGGTGGGGGCATTAGACAGTTTGCCGGAGCCACCACTGGTGCATGGACAGATATACACAACCCACCGCGCCTTGGCTTTGGTTACGGTTTATTGTTTAGACTTTGGGGATATATTTGATTGAGAGGAGTGCTTAACTTGGCTAACAGAGTATCTACGCCATACGCTATTAATATTCAAGTCATCCAATAATAATAAAGGAAAAATTAGATGAAAGACCTGATCAAGCGGCTGACCGAGACCTACGGCCCTTCGGGCAACGAGGAGCTCATCCGGGAACAGATCAAAAAGGAGATCAAGAGCCTGGCCAACGAGGTCAGGACCGACGTGCTGGGCAACCTGATCGCCTTCACGAGAGCTAAAAGCTCGAAGCATAAAGCTCTGAAAGTTATGATCGCCGCCCACATGGACGAAATTGGCTTCATCGCCACCCACATCGACAAACAGGGCTTCGTGCGGGTCTCCAACATCGGCGGCATTTACCTCCACAACGTGATCGCCCAGCGGGTGATCTTTGCCAATGGCACGGTGGGGACCATCAACGAGGAGCGGGCCGAAAACCCCTCCGAGGCCAAGCGGATAGACAAGCTGTACATTGACATCGGGGCCGCCGGCAAGCGCGAGGCCGAGGCCAGAGTGGCGGTGGGCGATGTGGCCGGGTTCCACCGTAGTTGCGAATTCCTGGGCAACCGGGCAATCGCCAAGTCCATGGACGACCGGATCGGCTGCGCCATCATGATCGAAGCCATGAAGAAACTGAAATCCTCGCCCAACGAGATATATTTCGTCTTCACCACCCAGGAGGAAGTGGGCCTGCGCGGGGCCACCACCGCCGCCTTCGGGGTCTCCCCGGACCTGGGGATCGCCGTTGACATCACCGGAGCCTTTGACACCCCGGACGAGAAGCCCAAGCTGCCCTCGGCCTTGGGCGGCGGCGCGGCCATCAAGGTCAAAGACGCCGGGCTGCTGGCTCATCCGGCGGTGAAGAAGTTGATGATCGAGACCGCCCGGGCCAACAAGATCCCTTATCAATTGGACATCCTGGAAGGCGGGACCACCGACGGCGCCGCCATCTACAAGACCAAATCCGGCATTCCCACCGGAGTGATCTCGGTGCCCACCCGCTATGCCCACTCGGCCTCGGAGATGGTGGACCTGGGGGACGTCAAGGCTTCGGTGGATCTCTTGGTCAAACTGCTGATGCTGAACCTGAGTGCCAAGGGGTTTTAAGCCTACCTGAAAGCACCGCTCTAAGGAAACCATGAAGGCAGGAAAAATATTTTTCCGGCTATTTCTGGTTTTTATGAAAATAATCGTAACTATTCAGGACTTGATTGTAAAGGATGTGTTTATCAACCGTGTTGCCACGACCTTCAAGTCGTGGCAGGAATTTTATTAATTTTAAATACCCCGACCGCTTGCGGCGGGGTTACCGAATCCGAAAGACGAATAAAGTGGAATTAAGAAAGACATCTCGCTGTGTCTACAAAACAGACCAGTGCTCTTAAACTTGTAAGGTGCCTGGGAGCGGGAAAAAGATACCCCGTCCGCTTGCGGCGGGGTCATTCATTAAATCCGGTGGGCTTTAGCCCCAGAGAGGCTTAAAATATGGATTCGCCATCCGGGGTTGAAACCCCAAAAGATTTTTTCTCATCCTTTTTGCCACTCCGATATATCGGGGTGGCAATGGAAGTGGAAGAATTGGCCTAAAATATAGATGCCATTTTACCACGCTTGCGTGCCACCTCTTTCATCGGTGTAAACTCCGCACTTCAGCACGCAGGCACGGCCTGAATAGTTACAAACAATCCGTGTTCATCCGTGTCTGAGCGCTGTAGCCCCGCCACACTTCGGCTATGCTCGGTGTCCAGCGGGGCACAAGCGCGTTCTATTTAACAACCTTGGGATCCAATGAAAAAACGGGAAAGATACGTTTCCATAGTCATCGTTCCGCACCACAAGGGCACACAAAAGGAGCTGGAGTTCTCCTATACCGCTTTGCGCTGGCTGGGTGTTTTGGGTGCGGTTCTTTTGCTGGCCGCGGCACTGTTAGTGGTCAATTACGGCCATATTTTCTGGCGGGCCGGGCAATATGAGCTGATGAAGAAACGCCAGGCGGAGATGGAAACCCAGTTTGGGAAGTTGAGCGAGCTTAATGCCGAGATATCCAGGCTTAAGGCGCTGGAAAACAAGCTGAATGTGATACTCGGGGTCTCCCGCCAGCCCGATCCCCTTAATCTGGAACAGATCACCGCCCAGGTTCCGGTAAATTCCGACACGGCCGCAGCCGGCCAGCCGCAGGCTGTCCTTCCGGCGTCATCCCGGCGCACTACGGTGCCGGCCATAATGCCCTGCAAGGGATGGATATCCGCCGGGATGACGCCGGGCCACACCGGAGTGGACATCGCGGCCCGCGAGGGGGACCCGGTGTGGGCTGCGGCCGACGGGGAAGTCTCTTTTGCCGGTTGGGACAATTATTTTGGCCATAAGATAGAGATAAAACATAGCGACAAATTATCCACTATGTATGGACATAATGCTAAATTGTTGGTTAAAGTCGGAGATAAGGTAAAACAAGGTAAGGTAATAGCTTTGGTTGGGTCCACGGGCCAAAGTTCCGGCCCGCACCTTCATTTTGAGGTAAGATTAAACGGGCAAGCGGTTGATCCCATTAACTATTTGGTAAACAAATAGTTAGTTGCTTTTTTTAAACCAAGGTATTTTAAAGAACGGCTTTCAGCTGGTAATTTATTGTTAACCAGGGGGTTGATTTGAATTAGTGACCCTCTGTGCTAATATTAGTGGGACAGTGACCAACGTTTAATTAATCTGTCCTGTCATTTGTGAAGTGTCGGATAAAGCCGTTTGAGTTTTATCCGGGCGTTTTCGGTAGTGAACGGCTTTGTTGCGCAAAGATTGTAAAGATACAGCATCCCCTGATAAATTGATGATTAGACAGCAACCTTATACGACACCGGCATACCTATTTGAGCCAGGCGGTTGAGAATGGCACATCCAATTCTGACTTCGGTTTTTTGATTGTCAAGTTTACGGGCCTTCAACCTGTCGCCGATAATGGTTTTA
>JACQXR010000161.1 GCA_016208585.1 candidate division TA06 bacterium
ATATATTCATTTGCTATCTATCATACTTATTGTTGTCCTTGCTGAAATTCAAGCTGAAGAAAACAGGTATTTCGCCTACCGAAGCATTAAAGGAATTGGCCACCATGTACAAAGTGTATTTGCGTGATCAGTCAAAAGGTCTTACCTTATCCAGTATTGTCACATTAACAAAACGCCAAGAACGCATCCTTAAAGCTGTATCTCCTCAGCTCCTCAAAGGACTGTAGTGTATATTTATGCTACGGAATTCAGGCAAATAAGGTCCAAATTAAAATTTTCTCCTTTGCCTTTGTGGCAGGTGCAACTACCGTCTTGACGAAATCATTATAATTTAGTATGCTATTGGTGTCCAGGAAAACATAGAACCTTACCACGGAATAAATAAACACGGAAAAATATGAACCGGGAAACTGACGAAAAGGAAATAAAAAAACTGCGGGCCGAGATAGCCGGACACGACCACCGCTACTATGCGCTGGACGATCCCTCCATCTCCGATCGCGAGTACGACGCCCTGATGCAGAGGCTGAAGGCGCTGGAAGAAAAATACCCGGAGCTGGTCACCGCAGACTCGCCCACCCAGCGGGTGGCCGGGCAGCCCCGGCAGGCCTTCAAAACCGTGAGCCATCAGACCCCGATGCTTTCGCTGGACAACACTTATTCGGCCGAGGAGCTGAGGGAGTTCGACGCCCGGGTTGCCAAGATCCTGGAAGGGCAGGAATATCAATATGTGGCCGAGTTGAAGATAGACGGGCTGGCGGTGTCGCTGCAGTACAAGAACGGCAGGTTCCACCAGGGGGCCACCCGGGGCGACGGCGCCAAGGGCGACGACGTTACCGCCAATATCAGGACCATCAAGGCCGTTCCGTTGAAATTGTCAGACAAATCTCTCGGACTGCAGGAGGTGGAGGCCCGGGGCGAGGTCTATCTGCCCCGCCAGGAATTTTTGCGGATCAACCGGGAGAAGGAAGAAGCGGGCGAGTCGCCCTTCGCCAATCCCCGCAATGCGGCGGCCGGCACCCTGAAACTTTTGGATCCCCAGGCCGTGGCCGAGCGCCGCCTTTCCATTTTCATCTACGGGGTGGGGCAGGCCCCGGCCGCACTTTCGGACCACTATTCCACTCTGGAGGCGCTGAAAGAGGCGGGGTTCAAGGTCAACCCCTTCATCAGGCTGTGCCCTGACATCCAAACCGTGATCGAATATTGCGATCAGTGGGAGAACAAACGGGACGAGCTTGATTACGAGACCGACGGCATGGTGATCAAGGTCAACTCCTTCGCCCAGCAGAAGATCTTAAGCGCCACCGCCCACAGCCCGCGCTGGGCTATAGCCTACAAATTCCCGGCCCGGCAGGCCGCCACCATCCTGAATGACGTGGAGTTCAGCGTGGGCCGCACCGGGGTGGTCACGCCGGTGGCAATACTGGAGCCGGTGCTGCTGTCGGGTTCCACCGTCTCGCGGGCCTCGCTGCACAACGAAGACGAGCTGGTCAAAAAGGACATTCATTACGGGGATGCGGTATTCGTGGAAAAGGCCGGGGAGATCATTCCCCAGATAATAAAAGTAGTATTGGAAAAGCGGCCGGCCACTGCCCGCCCGGTAAAGATGCCCAAGACCTGTCCCTCCTGCGGCGAGCCCATCAATCGTATACCGGAACAGGCGGCCTGGCGCTGCCTCAACGTCTCCTGTCCGGCTCAGGTGAAGGGGCGGATCGAATATTTCGCCTCGCGGGGAGCGATGGACATCGACGGCATGGGCAGCGCCATGGTGGAGCTGTTGGTCAACCGGGAATTGATCAGGGATTATGGGGATCTTTATTCTTTGAAAGGTGGACAATTGGTCAATTTGGATCGGATGGGAAAGAAATCGGCCGAGAACCTTCTTAAAGGGATAGAAAACAGCAAGAACAACCCTTTCTGGAAAGTACTTCTGGCCCTGGGGATTGACAACGTGGGCGCCCAGGTGGCCCGGCTGCTGGCCCAAAAATATCGCTCCCTGGACAATCTGCAAAAAGCCACTTGCGAGGACATCTCCAAAATCTACGGTCTGGGCGGCGCGGTGGGGCAGTCGGTGGAAAGTTTTTTCGCCGGAAAAAAGAACCGGCAGGTCTTGGAGAAGCTGAAGAAGGCCGGGGTCAACATGGAATCGTCCGCAGGAACGGTGGCTCCCCAGACCTTTGCCGGGATGACGGTGGTGCTGACCGGGACCCTGCTCAAATACAGCCGGGAGCAGGCCACGGAACTGATCGTCAGCCGGGGTGGGCAGGTAACATCCTCGGTTTCCAAGAAGACCTCGCTGATGCTGGCCGGCAGCGAGCCGGGGTCCAAACTGGACAAGGCCCAGAAGCTGGGGGTTAGAATCATTGACCAAACCGAATTCGAGAAAATGTTGAAGTGATGACCAAATGGGTAAGATTTATAAAATAAATACCGGGATACTGAACCCTGAAAGCCCGCAAAAATGCAAGTTTACAAAGGATGGGACCCTGATCTTCAACGAAGACGGACACATTCTGTACTGTGGTCCGCGTAAAAATGCGCCAATGCTGAATTTAACGAAGATCAACACTCCAGCCGATGCCTTTATCATCCCCGGGCTGGTAGACTGCCACACCCACCTTTCCCAGTACTATGTGCGGGGCCACCGCGACGACGCCCTGCTGGGGTGGCTTAAAAACCATATTTTCCCGGCCGAGCGAAAATTTAAAGACCCCAAGCACGCCACCCTGGTCGCTAAAAAATTCTACCGCCGACTTGTTGTCCAACGGCGTCACCTGTGCCGCGCTTTACACCACTTCGTCCGCTTTCCAACTTCGCACACAATAAAACTATCAGGCTGGCGGACTATGTAGGCCAAGTGAATTGCCCTTACGGTATCATGACGGATCAACAAAAAAGCGGGAGAGCGTATGCTCTCCCGCTTTTTTATTGTACCAGTCCGAGCTATTTTTTTGAGCCAAAGCTGTGCTGGGTGGCCCAGCTTTCGGCGGCCAAGGTGTAATAACCCCTGGTGGCGGCTGACATAGCATAGAACACATAACGCACGACCTCGGTGCTGTTGAGAGAGAGAGAGCCTGCGCCGGAACCGTCAACATTGAAGCGATAGTCGCCGGTCAGAGCGACCAGCTCATAACCACTGCCGGTGTAACAGGGCCAATTATTGCAGGTAAAATTGTAATGCCCCTGGTAATCGTTAGTAGCGGTGCTGATGCTGTCAAAGGTAAATGACCAGGAGAAATCATAGCTTGCCGGGGTATATACGCCCCAAGTCCAGAATCCCTTGATATGCAGGCCGTCGTGGTCGTACATAACCTTGCCATGATACGAAAAGTAGGCGGCAAAGGTATCGCTGTAGGTCCAATACCACTCCACTGAATCGGGGGCGTCCGGCTTATGATAAAAATTTATCTTCCAAAGCCAAGCGTAGTTAGTGGTGTCGCTTCCGGCGCTGTCGGGGTGGACAATGCCGCCGATTGCATTCCAATACAAGTAATACCATCCGGTGGCATCCGGGCCCCACCAATAGGTGCTGTCATAAACGGTCTTGCCGGAAGCTTTCTTAAAGCCCGAAAGGTAACCGCTGAAGTCACCAACTCCACTTTCGCAGGTGGAAGCCATGTCTTCCCCGGCGCTGGCGGCAGAGGTTTGCTGAGTAACGGTGGTGGTCGTTGTGGTTGGTGGTGGCTCGGTTGGTTTGTCCTTGCTGCAGCCAAATGCCACGAGGGCAATCATGGCCAACGCCAAGTATAGTTTTAATTGTTTCATCTCCTGCTCCTTTTAAATGTTATTGGTTGATTTTTTATTTGCCAAAGTATCCCATATTATTTATTGCAAGTCAAGAAGTTTTTTAACCTGTTTTTCATTTAAATATTGAGGCCGCTTAAGGGCCCGTGCCAAAAAGGCGATCTTGGCCAGATGTTCAACCCTTTCCATCCGCTGCAGGGCTCCGTCTAAATTCTTCCCCAGGGTCAGGACCCCGTGATTGGCCAGCAGCAGAGCCTGGTGTTTTTTTATCAACGGCGCGATGGAGCGGGGTACTTCTTCTGTCGAGGGCGTGGCATACGGGGCCAGTGGAACGGGACCCACGGTGAGAACCACCTCCGGCAGCAGGGGGGCTTTGATATCCAGCCCGGCGGCGGCGAAGGCGGTGGCGTAGGGCGGATGGGCGTGAACGATGGCCGTTATGTCTGGCCTCATTTTATAGGCATAAAGGTGCATCCTAATCTCCGAAGAAGGCCGGCCCCGGCCTTTAAGCACCCGGCCTTCCAGATCGGTCACCAGCAGCTGGGATTCCTTAATATCCCCCTTGCGCAACAGGGCAGGGGTGATCAGGATCCTCTTCTCGTCCAGCCGGGCCGAGACGTTGCCGTCGGTGGCGGGGACGAAACCCAGGGCGTCCAAACGTTGACACACACCTATTATTTGTTTTTTAAATGAAGGCATATTACACTCTTTTCCCCTGGCGTTTGAAATGTTTGAGAGTTTGAAACGGTTAAAAAACCGATCAGACAAATCTGTGTTTATCCGCGTCCCATATGGCCCAGATAAAGCTCCAGTCACTCTGTCTCTTTCCCGTGCTGCAACTGGTAGAGGTTGTAATAGATCCCTCGCTTTTTCAGCAGCTCCTGGTGGGCGCCCACTTCCTTGATCTGCCCCTTGTGCAGCACGTAGATCCGGTCCACGTGTTTGATGGTGGAGAGGCGGTGGGCGATGGCGATGGAGGTCCGCCCTCGCATCAGGATGTCCAGGGCGTCCTGAATCAGCTTTTCGGTGGCCGAGTCGATGTTGGCGGTGGCCTCGTCCAGCGTCAGCACCGGGGGATCGCAAGCCAGGGCCCGGGCGAACGACAGCAGCTGGCGCTCACCGGCCGAAAGGGTCACCCCCCGTTCCCTGACCTCATGGTCGTATTTCCCCGGGAGCCGCTCGATAAAAGTGTCGGCGTGGACCTGGCGGGCGATCTCCTTCACTTTTTCGTCCGACAGTTTCTTGTTCAGCCGGATGTTACCCTTGATGTCGCCGGAGAACAGGAACACGTCCTGCATCACCACCCCCAGGGAGGAGCGCAAGCTGGAAAGCCCCAGCTCCCGGATGTCGGTCCCGTCCAGCAGTATCTGCCCGCCGGTCACATCATACAGCCTTGAGAGCAGATTGATGATGGTGGTCTTGCCACTGCCGGTGGAACCCACCAGGGCTACCTTTTCGCCGGGGGCCACGGTAAAGCTTATGTCTTTCAGTACCGGCTCGCCCGGCAGGTATTCAAAACAGACGTTCCGGAATTCTATCCGGCCTGCCGCCCGCTCCGGCTCCGGCTCCCGGGGAATATCTTTGATGGTCACCGGCTCGTCCAAAAGCTGGAAGATGCGCTCGGAGCTGGCCATGGCCGACTGCAGCACGGTGTAGCTCTCGGTCAGCTCCTGGATGGGGCGGAAGAACATCCGGAGGTAGGTGATGAAGGCCACCAGCGCTCCCAGCGAGATGTTCTGCCGGATCACCTGGCCGCCGCCGTAGTAGATGATCAGGCCGAGGCCGATTCCGGAGATCACTTCCACTAATGGCCGGAAGAAGGACATCACCAGCACTTCCTGCATGGAAGCCTGGAAATAATCCCGGTTGACCAGCTTAAAGCGGCGGACGCTTTCGGCCTGGCGCCGGAAGATCTGGATCACCCGGACCCCGGAGATGTTCTCCTGCAGGGTGGCGTTGAGCCGGGCCAGCCGGATTCGGATCCGGCGGTAGATGTCGCGGGCCCGGATCCGGAAGAACACCGTCCACAGCGCGATGAAAGGCAGCAGGGCCATCACCACCAGGGCCAGCTTCAGGCTGTAGAAGAACAGCATTCCCAGGATGGCCAGGGTCAGCAGCATATCCCGGAGCAGGGCCAGGAACACCGAGGTGAAGGCCTCGTTGACGGCGTCCACGTCGTTGGCGGCCCGGGTCACCAGGCGCCCCACCGGGTTGCGGTCAAAATAGCGCATGTCCAGCAACTGGAGCCGGGCGAATACTTTGCGCCTCAGGTCATGCATGAAACGCTGTCCCACCAGCAGCACCAGGAAGGTCTGGAAAAAATTCAAGGCGAAACCCAACACTATCAGGCCTAAAAAAAGTAACCCGATCCTTTTGATCCCAGCAAAATCACGGGCCCGCAAAGTGGAAATTTCCCCGGCAGAAAGGCTCTTCAGGTCAGAATGCCTGATCAACACCACATCGCCGTAACGGGAAAATATCCCGGGGCGGCTGGAAACAATGGAAAGAACCGGTTCCGGCTGGGGAAAGTTCTTAAGCTCAAAATAATAATATGAGGTGTTGCCGGCCAGGCCCTGCTTTTGCCAGCAGGCCATAGAGTATTTATCATCGGAAAAAAGCCTGGAGACGTCCACCAGCACAGTATCGCCCGAAAGCTTAAAGGTCCCCGGAACCGGGCGGTCCAGCACGGCCTTGCACCCAGAGACGATGATGTGGCGGTCAATGGCCTCCTTGGTGAGGTGGGGCAGCGCCAGCTCGAACCCGGTCACCGCCAGCAGGACTAAAAGGGAAACGGACAGATGAACCCGGTAAGGCTTCAGATAGATCAAAAGCCTTTTTATCAGCCGGGCGTCGTAGATGCTGCCCAGGGCGGCTTCTTCGTGGAATTCGTGGTGATCGTGTCCGGGCATTTTACTCCAAAAGCATTTTCAAGGTGTCGATTCTTTTATAGACAAGGGCATAATATAAAATAGCGACCTGCTGTGATAGGGCAAAATATCTGGCAAGCTGGTTTTGGGCAGCATATTTTTCCCAGGGTTTTAAATAGGCGTTTATTAAACGTAACACAGCGGCCTTGCCAATATCTTTCCGATAGTATTTTATATGATCAAAAAAACAAATCAAAGAAAAGAAGGGGTTTGTAATGGTGGCGAAGCTCCAATCTAGAAATTTAGTTTTCCCGTTATTGTAAAATACCTGCCCGGCCCAAAAATCACCGTGTTCCAAGGTGTCCGGTATGGTGTTTATCCTGTTTTGGGAATATAGTTTTTTTAGCCTTGCTATTTTTGCATCCATGATTCTCAAGTCGGCATCCTTAAACATCCTTTTTGCGCCGGGATATTTCCCGGCCGGCAGGAACAGGGTTTTTTCCAGTGTATCTTTTGGCCAGGTTGGAATGCCCAATCTTTGCAGTTCCTTGGTTTTTGGTATTAAGGAAATTTGGAACAAAGCAAAATCACTAAGAGCCTTTTCCCATCGTATTGTGCCGTGCAGTTGGTCAAGTGTTTTACCTTGGGCCTCTTTGGAAACCAGGTAATTCTCCGGTAATTTTATGGCGACCAATTCAAGGGAATACTGAGGAAGAAATTTAGAAAGAAAGGCAGAAAGAGAAGCTTCGAATTTGTATTTTGCCGGGATGGCCTTTAAAAAATAGCTGCCTTTATTGGTAACGGCCTTTAGAACGCAAGACAAATCCCAGGTTTTAATTTGTTGAACGCGTATCTTGCCCGTTACCTTCTCTTTTTTTCTCAGGGTTTCAATAAAATATTTTTGCGTTTTTTGGTGCCAACCGGGATTTTGCCAGGGACAAAGCTCATTTTTTGTCGCCTTGGCACATATTCTGGCAAATTGTTTAGTGCTTACATCTGGAATGATTCCCTTTTGGCCCATAATGCCGTCAAGGTTTTTCCAATATAAGTTACTTTTTGTTTTACCAAGGCCTCCGATATTGTCCAAAAGATAAGCGCGAATAAATGTATTCTTGGCTTTGTTGTATTTGTTGAAAAGCCTTTTTAAAACGACGGTATGAATATGGCAGCACCTCAATGCTTCAGCGGGAATTTTTTCGGTATGGCCGTTGGGAGAAACCGAATAGTCAAAACAAGGGAAAACCATGTTGTTTTTATGCTTTATGACAGCAATGCGTCCGGTGCTGTTTTTTATAAAGCAATAGCTGACAACTGCCAGGACATCGTTCACACTTTTTATTGCCAAGACATCGTTCACAAACGCTTTTTGACAATCGAATAGCCACAGCTTGCTTTATAATGAACACCAAACTTTAATTAGGAGGTGTTCATGAAAAAAGATATCCGGAAGCAACGGAAATCGGCTGTGCGGAGATTCTTGTCTGGAGAAAATCCCCAGAGTATCTGCACCTCGTTGGGAAAAACATCGCGCTGGTTGTATAAACCTCAAAAATGCGCAATATGCAACAAAAAACCTCCCAAAGCATTGTAAATACTGATTCCGTATTTTAGGGTCACTTACAAAAACGATCCAAATTGTAGATTTTCCGGTTGAGCATTTTATGAACCTGCTCAAACTC
>JACQXR010000162.1 GCA_016208585.1 candidate division TA06 bacterium
GGTGGTGCCTTTGATGGTTTGTTCTATGCGGTAACTCATAGTTATAATTATAACTATGAGTTGGTCGCAAGTCAAGTACTTTTTTTAAATATTTCATTCTGGTTGCAGCCCGCAAAGCCCGATATTACTGATCATTTTCGAGCAGGCGTCAGATTTTGCTGTCCGGGGCATCGAACATAGTTATAATTTTACGGGATTTTAGGTTACATATTTTAACTTTTACGACAATGATGAACCGCTTTTACAGAAGCCCCGTCATTATAGGAATCCTTAGCTTGGCGATAACGGCTGGTTTTGGCGGATCGGCCGAGGACAAGCGGCCGGAGGCTGCCAATGGTCCCGGCGTCCTGATCAGGGTGGAAAAGCAGGGAAGCGGGAGACGATTAATCATATCCCGCCGGCCGGAACGGCGGAAAAATTGCCGCAACCTCAGACAGTTGTCCCCGGAGACCGAATGGCGTCAGATTCCGGATGCCCGGGCCTGGCCTCCGGCCGAGGGGAAACCGGCCGGTAAGGCGCTGATTGAACAGCCAAAGGCGAACAATGAACTACCATTAAAATCCGCATTGCTTTTCCCTAAAGTTCAGGGCTGGGGCCGCAACCATGCGGTCTCCAATTACTCCGACGACCAGCAGCGGCCCTCTATGGCCAAGGACAGTCAGGGCCGCCTGTATATCGCCTACGACTGGCTGTATTCGGGAACCGGAAAATACGAGGTCTGGCTGGCCCGATCTACCGACGGCGGCAACTACTGGGAGGACCTGTTCTACCTTGGGGACAACAATTACAACTACTGGCGGCCGAGCCTGACCATTACCCCCAATGACCAGTGCTTCCTCTTCTACCAGACCGGCGATACCCTGGGGATGCAGTTCCTCAGTTCTTCCGGCGGCGATAAATGGGATTTCTTCTATATCCCAGCCTGGAAGGCCAACTATCCCAAATGCCACTGGCCCAGGGTGGCGGCGGGCAGAAAGAACGACTCAACCAGAGTGGTGGTGGCCTGGCAGTACGATTACTACGGGGACGGCAGCGATTATGACATCGGCTACGCCTATTCGCGCAACGGCGGAGGGAGCTGGCTGGCTCGCTGGAACCAAATCGCCTATACCGGGGATCAGGAGATGTTTCCCGCGGCGGCCGTCAGCGACAGCCTGGCCGCGGTGGCCTACGAGCTCCGGTTCGCCTCGGCGCCGGCCGATTCGGATTCGACCGACATCATGTACGCCAAATCCGGGGGGCTTAGCGCGCCCGGCGACACCTTTGCCTGGAATACTGCTTCCTACGGCATCGCCACTTATCACCACGATCGTTTTCCCGGCCTTTCGGCCTCGGGCAAATTCCTTTACCTGGCGGGGCAGCGGGCGTACAATAAGCAAACCGACTATGACATTCTGGTGCGCCGCTCCAAGGACGGCGGAAAGACGTTCGCCGGAGCTGCAGTCTATGCCGCGGCCACCGGCGCCGAGGAGAGATATCCCGCGCTCTGGGCCCAGGACACCTGTTGTTATCTGGCCTATACGCACGATAGCGTCTGGGCATACTTCCGCTGGTCGGCCGACACCGGAAAAACGTTCTTCTCCGCCGAAATCGCCAGCGACAGCAATACCTGCGTCGGAGGGCCGCGGGGGGTGTCGCTCTGCGTTCTGCAGGACATTCCCCGGGTGGCCTGGACCGACAAACGCAATGTTTCCTGGGGATTGGGCTTCGACGTCTATTTCAACACAAATCTTAAAAACTTCCCCCGCGTCTGCGACCTGGCGCCCTATAAACCAGAGAGCTGGCAGTTCCCGCTGGTCCCTTCAAAACTCAAGGGAACATACACGGTCAGCGACACCCTGCGCGGCTTCGGTACCTCGGCCAAGGATACCACATATATAGATCTGTGCCTCATCGACTCTTCCTCGGTAGACGTGGCCGACACGTTCCGGGCCGGGCTTTTCGTGGACGAATGGCTGTACGCCTACCTGGAGGATTTCCGGCTACCGGCCTGGTGGACCGAGACGGTAGCCGACTATCCGATGCGGATTTTCGGAGGCCGGCACACCCTGCGGCTCTATACGGATTATGAGGAGCGAATCCTTTACGAAAGGACCAGGAACAACGATATATTCTCCAGACAGTGGGTGTGGACGCCGTATCGTCTTCCCGACGATACCACCCTGCAGGTGCCCACCCCGCCGGTCAACGTGATCGATCCGTCCATCCCGGACTACAACTGCGACGGCTACTGGCAAGCCACCACCAACTATTGGAGCGCGGCCGGGCTCAAGCCGGCGCCGGGAACGGACTACGATCTACGCGTCTACAACGACGCTTACGGCAAAGCCAATGCCGGATTCTCGGTTGTGGCCGCCCAGTCCGCGTTGGGCCCGGATACGGTCGAAATAATCGCCGTCAACGGCAACAAACTGACTGCCGGCACCCGCTATTATCCCGGCGTTTACCGCGGCCCCAAAACCGGAGACGGGGACTATTTCACCCAATTCTGTCTTCAGGATGGCACCATCCCCAACAACGGCTGGAGCGCTGAGAAGAGGATGGGCGATTATCAGATAGTGCATACCTATGACGTCACCTTAAGCCAGGGAACGAGCTACTACGCCGCCTGCAGCCTCAAGGCCGGCCCGGCCAGCCTTGGTTTTGCCGTATTCAGCCCCAAGGGAGCAATCTACAAATCCAGATCCCAAGCCGTCGGCTCTTTTAATGAGATCGCCCCGCCCGGCAAGCAATTTCAGTTCACCGCTGATACCTCGGGCTGGCATTCATTTGTGGTATGGCATAATACTCCGGCCAAAGGCGATACCTCCAGATATTTTGTGGGACTGAATACGAGCCCCTTCAGCCTGCCGTTGGCGGTCACCCTGTCGGAATTTTCCGCCGGCGAGTTTTCGGATTCAATCGTGCTTGCCTGGCGCACCGCGAGCGAGACCAATTCCTACCAGTGGCTGATAGAGCGCGGGGATGACGCCTCGAGCTATCAATCCGCCGGCTGGCTTCCGGCCGCCGGCGCCGCCTCCGGTCCCGTTTCCTACCGTTGGCCGGATCGCCGGGTGGAGCCGGGGAAACTATATTACTACCGGCTGGGTGAACAGGATCTGAGCGGAAATATCAAGTACTACGGCCCAATCCAGGCCCGGGCCGGCATACCCGCCGTCAACTGTCTGAATGGGGTTCTGCCAAACCCGTTCCGGGATGCGGTACACATTGATTATACTGTCGGCGCTAATACCCAACCGGTGAACTTTTCCATTTATAACATCGCCGGCCAGAGGGTTAAAACGCTGGTCAAAGGCCCGCAGGTTTCCGGGCGCCACCGCGCCTCATGGGACGGCAGGGACGATGGCGGCGGCCCGGCGGCCAACGGCTGCTACTTCCTGCGCTGGTCCATTGGACGGAAAGTTGGTATGCTCAAATTGCTGAGAATCAGATAAATGAGGATGGTGCTTCTGATACTGTTCGCCTGTGCGGCGATCCACCCGCTCCAAGCGGCCCAGGGCGGGCCGGATGCTTTTGGCTACCGCTGGATCGATTCTGACGAGCCGGCCGGACCGGTTTATTCCTGGACCGAGATCAGGGGTCTGGGAACCAGCCCGGGCGCCGCCGATGACAAGAGTTGGCTGGTGGCGCTGCCGCAGAGTTTCCGTTTCTACGGGCAGATCTATGACTCGGTGTACATTTGCACCAACGGGTTCGCCAGTTTCACCTCTCCAGACTCGACCCCGCTCTGCCCGGATATCACGCTTCCCAATCCGGTCCCGCCCAATGCAGCGCTGGCCCCGTTCTGGAACGATATGGACCTCGGCGCTGCGGAGAAAGGCCAGCTGTATTTTTACAACGACGCAAGCAGCCGCCGGTTTATTATGGAATGGGATTCGGCGATCAGGTGGGGAGGTTCGAACCGCTACAGTTTTCAGCTCGTTTTATGTTACGACGACAGCAGCGTGGCATTCAACTACCGGACCGCTGGGCCCGGCTGGCAAACGGATAATAATACCGGCATCGGCATCGAGGACCAGGCCGGCGGCGCCGGCCTGCAGATATCCCAGAGCCTGCTCAAGGATAACTATGCCGTTAAATTCTGCAATCCCCCGGACTCGCACGACGTCAGGGCGGCGGCGGAGCAGCCCGATTGGTACGTGGAACCCGGCAGCCCGGCGGCCTGCCGGTTGCGGGCAACAAACGCCGGACTGTTCGAAGAATCCTTTCCCGTCCAGTGCTTCGTCTATCACAACGCGGCGCTGATATTCTCCGATACTGTTGCCGTCAACGCTCTGGCGCCAGGCGGCTCCGTTTCCCTGACGTTCGATCCCTGGACCGCCGGAACCTCGGGTGAGCAGTACGTTGTGAAGCTATGCTGCGCCATGGACAATGACGGCAACCGCGCCAACGACACGGTTTCCGCCGTTACCGTCTCCTTCCCCTACCGGAATAAGCTGAATTGCCCGTGGCGGACCAGCCCCATCGCAATAGACGGCGTGCTTTCCAACGGCGAATGGCCGGATACGGTCAAGATCGATGTCACCGACATTCTGGGACGAAACCTCCAAACGCCTCCGGCCGGGAGCGCGTTCCTGTACGCGGTCAACGATTCGTCGGCTTTGTATCTGGCGGTAGACGTGCCGTGGGATGCGAGCCTGGAAAGCGGCGACGCGCTCTATCTTTTTGTCGACGACGACGGCGACGGCGCCTGGGCCGGCGATAACAGCGAGGGCCGCTATATCCTGCAGTGGTCGGGCGCGGCCGACAGCCTGACATTCACGACGCTGCCGGCCGTTATCAATTCGGGCACCAGCGGTATCGCAAGAGCCGTCGGCATTGCGTCCGGGCATGCGCAATACGAGATGTCCATCCCTTTCGGCGGCGGGACAGGCAGCGATATCCGCAACGGGCCGGGCGGGATCGCAAAGATTCACCTGAGCTGGCAGGACGGCGCCGACAAAAACATCTATGCCTGGTGGCCGCAGGACATGGAATTACCCCAGGACGAGGATCCGGCGCATTACGGACGGCTGGTGCTGGCCGACGCCAGCGGCGTGGCCGAACAACTCCAGGGTACAGTGCTTTCCCCGGGCATATTCCGGCTTTGGAATTCGCCGAATCCGTTCGCAGTTCAAACCCGGATCAGCTACCAATTGCCGGCATCCGGGCAGGTCGAGTTAGGCATTTATAATGTGGCCGGACAACTGGTGAAGACGCTGATCGCCGGGTTCCAGCCGCCGGGGAAACATTCGGCCACCTGGAACAGCGCGGGCGTTTTCGCCGCCGGGGTTTACTTTTACCGGTTGAAATTCAACGGCCGCGAGCAGATAGGTAAAATGCTATTGATCAAATAATCAAAGCGGGCAAGAGAATGGTCTCCTGCCCGCCGTTCATCCCGCTGGTCTGCGAGCTGGCGCCCTGCCTGCCCAACCCGGCCAGCAAGAGCGCCATGCTGTCATTCCACCTGATAACGCCCGGCCCAACCTCCTTCAAGATATTTAGAGCTTATCCTCAAATAACAATTTGGGCATAAACGGCTGCAAAGCCGCCATACCACGTCACGCTCATTCACCGTATCGCTGCGAATACGCTTCACTCGCGTTCCTTGTCTGGCAGCTTTTCGCGCGTTTATGCTAACCCAAAGCTTATTTAAGGATAAACTCATAATCTGAACGGACAACAGGTGAGGACCCTGGTCACCACAGATTGCGGCGCCGGGGGTATGACCTGACGTGAGAGCTGCGAGACAATGCCGGGCGCCCCGTGACCACTGGAATATATATGTATACTCTGGAAAGCGGCACGTTCCATCATGATGAGAAGCAGATGATCGTGATCAAGTAATCCCGCCCGCATAGATCGTGCCGGATGACATCTTGGCCGATAGGTAAATAGTTGCCACTGAAAAAGATCCTTTTCCCACCGAAACAAGCGAAAAACAGGGAGAACTAAATAAATATCTGATTGCCAATAAAACGGGCCGTTTATACGGCCCGTTTTCTAATGTCTTGAAATAAAGGAGGTTTTAGAGTAAAATATCGTAGATTTTTCACTCCTATAAAACATTTTACCAGCCAAAGAAATTTCAGAAAATGCCAAACCAAAGCCTCCAAACAAATATTATAAAACAAGCCGAGCAAGCCCGCAATATAAAACTTGAACCGATGCAGGCTCAACAACTTGAACAATACGCCCGGTTGGTTTTGGAGTGGAATCAAAAAATAAATCTGATCTCCCGCCGGAACGCGGAAAGAACCGTGGCCGGCCACATCACAGATTCGCTGGCCGCCCTATCCCTGCTGGACGAAGCCGCGAGATACTGCCCGTCCCCACTCAATGTCATGGACTTGGGCCCGGGCGGCGGATTCCCAGGGTTCCCCCTAAAGATCTGCCGGCCCGGAATTTATTTGACCTGTGTAGAAGCCACCCGGAAAAAAGCCAAGTTTTTGGAACTGGCGGCCAGGGAGTTGGGTTTGCAAAACGTGAAGGTGGTTCCGCAGCACTCGCAGGAGCTTGTAAAGGATACGGCACATCTCCATAAATACGATATCGTACTGTGCCGGGCGGTGGCGGCCTTGAAAGAGCTGGTTCCCGCAGCGGCTTTCTTTTTAAAGGCCGGCGGAAAGCTTTTGGCCCATAAATCCCAAAAGGCAGAGCAGGAAATAAAGGAAGCTGGAAAAGCGATGGATAAGAACCACCTGCGAATGATATTTTTCAAAGAATATACTATTGACGGAAAAGCCCGGCAAATAATTGAGCTGGAAAAACAAAAACCGTGAACAAAAACAATTATTCCCGATTGGTCATCTTCGACATCGACGGCACCCTGGTGCACTGCGGGCCCACGCCCAGAAGGGTCTTCAAGCAAGCGCTGCTGGAGGTCTTCGGCACGGCCGGCCCGATAGACGGCTGGGTTTTTGACGGCAAGACCGATCCTCAAATCGTGCGGGAGTTGATGACCGAAGCCGGGGTGGAACATAACCGTGAAACGGTGGAAAGGGCATTGAACATATACGTAACGGGTCTGCAAACAGAATTGCCAAAGGCGCCGGACAGAGCAGTCTATCCAGGAGTGCGGGCACTTTTGGAGGAACTTGTCAAACAATCGGTACTGCTGGGTTTGCTGACTGGCAACATCAAAAAGGGCGCCCGGGCCAAACTGGAGTCGCTTGACCTCTGGGAATATTTTGCCTTCGGGGCTTTTGCCGACGACTCGGCCGTCCGGAAAGAGCTGGCGGACATCGCGGTCCAGAGGGCCTTTGAGCTATCGGGCCAGAAATTCACAGGAAAGCAGATCGTTATCATCGGGGACACCGAGCACGACACCAAATGCGGGCGGCACCTGGGGGTAAAGGCCATTGGGGTGGGCACCGGGAGGAGTTCCGCCGCCGAACTGTTGGAACAGGGAGCCGATTTTGCCTTCGCCGATTTCAGCGATCACCAGGAAGTGGCAAGGACAATATTGCTTTAAACAGCCGAAAGCAAAAAATCAAGCCCCGGGTTGTTTCTGACCTGGGGCTTTTACCGATGTGAAATATTTAGAAAATAGCGTAGCCGACCATGACGGATATGTTGGAATTCTTCCAATCATGAGTTACCCCGGCTATTTCCTCGTAGATCGTTGAAAAACCGCGGTAAAAGCCCCAGGTCAGACGCTATAGCGGGCCTCAAAAGAAAGCTTGATGGGTGTTGACACCCCGGCCCCCAGCACAAAACCCATATCCGAGCTTTTAATATAGTCATCCATGCTGCCGGTTGCGGTTGTATATCCTTTTGTTTCTTCCCAGGAAGTGCTCACGCGGGCGGCAAAGTAGGGGCCAGCCAGGATATAAGGCTTAACCAGCGCCCCGAAAGAATATTTTGCCAGCACGGGAACTTCCACTTCCAGATAATTAATCCTGTATTCGCCAACCCACGGGACACCTGACGCATCCCCGGATGCTTTCCACCCCTTCTGTGAATATAGTATTTCCGGTTGAACTGCAAAGGAGGGGAGCAAGCCAAGAGTAAGATAGCAGCCGGCAGCCATTCCCGAACGCGATTCGGTGCCTTCGGCCCAGGCTCCATTTGCCGAGGACAGATTCGCCCCGCCCTTGATTCCGAAAGACAGCCCCTGGGCCCAAGCCATTGACCCCAAGCCCAACAAGAAGAGCAAGACCAATAGTTTTTTCACAACTATAAATCTCCCGACGCTAGTTAAGACCGCTGACAACCACTATTTTAATAGGTTCGGCAATAAAAGTCAACAAAAATCACCCGTTTTTGCCGTAAAATAAATAAGATATTTTTTGCAGATTTTACAAATATTATGGTATAATGAAAATCTATAACAATGTCTTTAACCCCGGACAATCTCATTTTTAAATGGCCAAGATCATAGCCATAGCCAACCAAAAGGGCGGGGTGGGCAAGACCACCACCGCCATAAATCTGGCCGCCAGCCTGGCGGTGCTGGAAAAAACGACCTTACTGGTGGACCTGGACCCCCAGGCCAACGCCACCAGCGGCCTGGGCCAGGACAAGTCTCTGGTGGAGCGGGGCGTTTACGACGCGCTGATGGAGGGAATCCCGCTGTCCGAAATAATCCTGCCGACCGCATTGCCCAAGCTCAAGCTGGCCCCCTCGCAAATAGATTTGGCCGGGGCCGAGGTGGAAATGGTGGAGTGCCAGGGCCGGGAGTTTCTGCTGAAGCCCCAGGTGGAATCGGTAATCGGAAATTATCAGTATATCATAATAGACTGCCCGCCCAGCCTGGGCTTGTTGACCATCAATGCCCTGGCCGCCGCCCACAGCGTGCTAATCCCGCTCCAGGCCGAGTACTACGCGTTGGAGGGCCTGGGCCAGCTGATGAACACTTTTGAACTGGTGAAGGAGGGGCTGAATCCAGGGCTGGAGATGGAGGGGATCCTTTTGACCATGTTCGACAGCCGGCTGAACCTGGCCCAGCAGGTGGCCGAGGAACTGAAGAAACATTTCCCGGACAAGATCTACAAGACCGTGATCCACCGCAGTGTGAGGCTGGCCGAGGCCCCGTCCCACGGCAAGCCAATCATTTTATACGACGTGAACTCGCAGGGCGCCCAGGGGTATTTGAGCCTGGCCCGGGAGATAATAAAGAAGAGATAACCGGCAACAGACAACGGATAACAGGTGACAGCTAACAAATAAATGGAGTTCCGCCATGGACCTGAAAAAACTTTCCTCCAAACTCGTGGTCAAACCAGGCAAAAAAGTAAACTTGGTGAAGATCAAACCCGGCGACACCCTGGGGTTCAAGGACAAGAAACAGGCCGTTAAGCTTTTGGAGAAAAACCAGAAGCGGATGGCCGAGCTGCAGTACCTGCTTTACGCCCAGAACAAGTACGGCCTGCTGATCATCCTTCAAGGCATGGACGCCTGCGGCAAGGACGGCACCGTGCGTCAGGTGATGCGGGGAGTGAACCCCCAGGGCTGCAAGATAGTTTCATATAAGGCCCCCAACTTGGTGGAGCTGGATCACGATTATTTGTGGCGCATCCACCACAACGTGCCGCCGTACGGGGAGATCGGAATATTCAACCGTTCGCATTACGAAGATGTCCTGATAGTGAGGGTCCACAACCTGGTCCCCAAGGAGGTCTGGTCCGACCGCTACGACCAGATCAACGATTTTGAAAAGATACTGATCCGCAACAACTACATCGTTCTTAAATTCTTCCTGCACATCAGCAAGCAGGCGCAGAAGGAACGGCTGGAGGCCAGGCTGCAGGATCCCACCAAGAACTGGAAGATGAGCCCCGAAGACCTTAAGGAACGGGCCCGGTGGAACGAATATCAAAAAGCCTACGAGGCTGTCCTCTCCAACTGCAGCACCAAACAGTCGCCGTGGTTTGTGATCCCGGCCGATAAGAAATGGTTCCGCAACCTGGCCATCTCCCAGATCATAGTGGAAACGCTGGAGGGGCTGGACATGAAGTTCCCCAAGCCGGATTTTGATCCCAAGAAGATAGTGGTAAAATAACCCAACCCCCGTCCCCTTCCCAGATTGGGAAGGGGAGACAGAGGGGTTGGGTCCAAACGATAAAACAGACGGAGCAAGAGATGCCTGCACCAAAACGCGGCCTGGGCAAAGGGCTTTCGGCCCTGATCCCGATCAAGCCAGTAAAAATATTACTCGCCAGCCATCCCGAAGGTCTGGAGAGATTTCTCAAGGTCTCGGAGATAAAACCCAACCGCTTTCAGCCCCGTCGCAATATCAAGGACGAATCGCTGGCGGAGCTGGCCGAGTCCATCCGGGAAAAAGGCGTGATCGAGCCGGTGATCGTCCGCCGGAGCGGGTCCGGCTACGAACTGATAGCCGGGGAGCGTCGGTTAAGGGCGGTGCAAAGGCTGGGGCTGCCCGAGATCCCGGCCATCATTCGCCAGGCCACGGACCAGGAGGCCCTGGAGATTGCGCTGATCGAGAACCTCCACCGGGAAAATCTCAATCCAATAGAAGAATCCCGCGGATACGAACGCCTGGTCCGCGAGTTCAGCCTGACCCAGGAGGCTGTCTCAAAAAAGGTAGGCAAGGAGCGCTCCACCGTGACCAACAGCCTTAGGCTTTTGACCCTGCCGGCCGAGGTTCAGAAGTTGCTGGAGGACGACAAGCTGACCGCCGGCCACGCCCGGGCCATATTGATGGTAAGCGACAAGCGCAAACAACTTTCCTTGGCCCAGACCATAGTCTCAAAAGGATTGTCGGTGCGGGAGGCCGAAAGTTTGGCCCGGGTTGGGGCCGCAAAACGAACGACAGAGGCAGGTCCGGCCAAAAGCAAAAACCTGGACCAGCATCTGTCAAATATTCAAAATGAAATGCAGCGGGCGCTGGGCACAAAGGTAAAAATTAAACCAACTGGTAAAACGAAAGGGAAAATAGAAATAGAGTATTTTACGATAGATGATTTTGAAAGAATAATTAATACTTTAAATATAAAAATTACATGAGAGAATCAAAATGAAGGATACGTTAACAAGAAAAGAAATAGCAAAAATATATAAAACGATTGAGGAATATCATAAAAAATATTTAGAAAACAAGGGCGTCAAAATGCCTAAGTTAAAAATAAGTGGGAAATATACAAAGGATGCATTAATACTTATCTATCTTGCCCAAAATTATCCTGATGTAAAGCCCATAACTAAAACCCAATTGACTAAGAGCTTATCCTCAAATAACAATTTGGGCATAAACGGCTGCAAAACCGCCATACTACGTCACGCTCATTCACCGTATCGCTGTGGATACGCTTCACTCGCGTTCCTTGTCTGGCAGCTTTTCGCTCGTTTATGCTGACCCAAAGCTTATTTAAGGATAAACTCTAATTTTATCAGGAAGTATTACCCAGAAGTTAATGATGTACAACAGGCGCGCCACCTTGGAGCGCAAAGTGGCTGGTTTATTGCTGCCGGTGGACGAGACAATAGGGATGTTAAACTTGACCGGGGTGAATATCAGTTAGTTACCCTTGAGGATAAGAGCTTATCCGTAAATAATATCTTGCTTTTATAATGGATTTATGATACCATAGACCGCATGAAAGCATACAAATCATGGACGGTCTCCGACGAATTCTGGCAACGGGTTGAGCCCCTTATTCCCAAACCAAAGCGGACAC
>JACQXR010000163.1 GCA_016208585.1 candidate division TA06 bacterium
CACAACAGAAACTGTGTGCTCTTTTTGATTTAGAAAAATATCAACTATCAGTTGTATAATACATTTTGTTTTTTAAAACACCTTGAATAACAAGCAGTTGTGAATTGTTTTTACAAATAACTAGGAAACTTGCGCTAGGTTATAACACTTCTGGCCTTGGTTAGATGCCTTCTGACCTGGGTTACAGCCCTTCTAACCTTGGTTAGAACCCTTCTGACCTGGGTTATAACCTTGCTAACCTTGGTTAGAACCTTCCTAACCTGGGTTACAAGCCTTGTAACCCAGGTTATAGCCCTTGTAACCCGCTATTTCAGTGTTATTTACTGGGTTTTGGCCTTTTTTACGCCCCTTGAGGCCACTTTAGACATGGATTCCCGCATTTTCTTTAGTTTTTGGGAAAGATTGTTGTCCTTGCCCAAGGTCCCTACTATGGCATCCACTTGGGCCGATGCCAAGGCATAGGCTTCGGTGGTCATTTTGACCGAAGCGGCGGTTTTGGCCTTGACCTCGGCCATGGCCTTTAGCTGGGCTTCTTCGGCTTTCTCCGCGCTAATGTTCTTCTCCTTGAGCAGTTTCAATTTGGGTGTAACATCGAGGCCCTGTTTTTTAAGGCTCTCTTTGTTGTCGGCCAACACCTCTTCCATCTGTCGGTTAAAGGAGCGTTTTTGGGCTTCGGTTAAGGCAGCCATCGGCATCTTCCTTTCGTCTTGTGTTGTTTTTGAAAGTTTTTATTTAAGCACCACCAATTTCTTGGTGTTGTCAAATCCGTTGGCTTGGATACGGTAGAAATAAACGCCTGCGGCGGCTTGCCGACCGGTCTCGTCCTTCCCGTTCCACCTTGCATTGTAAAAGCCAGGCTGCTTACTTTCGTTCACCAATGTTTTTACCACCTGGCCGGAAATGTTGTAAACCTTAAGGCTGACATTGCCCGGCTTGGTTACCGCATACTGAATGGTAGTCGGCTGGCTGCCGAAGGGATTGGGCGCATTTTGGCACAATTGATTGGTCAACGGCAATGTTACGGGCGTGGTAAAAGCTGTTTGTGTTCCGCCATCAGTCTTTTCAGTAGAAGTTGGCTTGCTGAACTCATACAATTTGACATCGGTAGCCATAGCATATTTGCCGTTGATGTTTTTAACCGTCAAAACAATGCTCCCATCTTTGGCATACCATTGCGGCGGCACCAAAACTTCAACAGTAGTGGGCTGGCCGGCTTTGACCTTGCTGGTGGCTACTGTTTGTTTGTCTACTTTTAGCTGTTCATGCCAGATGGGTTTGTTTGACTGGCCTTTGGCATTGTTTTCAACGTTTTCAAAGTAGTAGGTTACGGATACTTTGTAATCTTTAGTGCTGTTTAAATTGTCAAACTTGTAAGCCACTTCTTCTGCGCCGTAATCAATGCTCTGGTAAGAAGCCGGGCCAAAGACTTTGAAACCATCCCGGCGGATATTGAAGGGCGAAGCAAGCTCTTGTCCTCCGTCAATATAAATTTTTGATACGGGCTGGACGATATTTCTCTGGAACTTAACATCATAAGGCGAAGCATTGCCTTGCGTCCAGATAGCCAGTATTTTTGTAGTGTCAATGGTCTGGCTGAATGTTATTTGCGGATAATTGCAGATGCTATCGTTATCGGTTATCGTCCGCTTGGCGCTGTCAGGCCAGCCTGCGCCATCAATGAATCGTTTGCTGTAAATACGGTAATATCCGTTCTCATTATCAGACCAATAGACATACCCTGACATAGCGGTGGTGGGGTTAAGCGAATTGGAGATGTTATTGCTGACATTCTCGGAATTTGTCCAGGTGTTGGCGGAAATGGTCAATATCTTGTTGTATATATCAAAACTACCGCCATTATCTTCTTCCCATGTTACGCTTAATTTATCGCCGTAAACATCTATCATGGGATGCTGGGAAATAGCCGGGCTTTGTGAAATATTTATTGGCGTTCCCCATATGCCATTCGTCCTGTCGGCAAAATAGATATCGTTGCCTGAAGCGTAAGCAATATATACATTATCGCTGTCGTCAACTGCCACCATCGGTGTTTTACCCGGCAAATCCAGATTCTCATTGATTGCCGACATGAAATCGGTTATTGGAAATGTGACTAAACTAATCTTGCCTTCACAAGTTTCTTCATTCGACACAACAGAATAATAGGTATAAGCCACATATGCGGTATCATGCCTGCTGATGGCCATGGTGGGGCGGGAATAAACAATGGCGGGTAACCAAATAGGCGGAATCCACGGCGAGGACTGGCGGGTATATTCAAAAGTGGAAGACCACTTTTTCCATATAACAGAAGGGCGGCCCAAAGTATCCAAAGCCAGGCAGGAACGATTATCGGCCTCGTAGCTCAATACCGTATCCGTTGACCAGTCCAAGCCGAAGTCGGTGGAATACGAATAATAAAGCCCGTTGTCGGAACCGTAAATAAGATGAGCTTTGCCGGAAGCCGGGCTATACAGCAATTTGTGGGTATTGTTGAAAGCGGTGGCGTTGCTCAGCCTGGTTTTAAAAGGCGGATGGGGAACGTAGACCTTGACAGAATCCGAGAAAAACCCTTCAACCTTAGAAGTATCAACGCCTGCTACCATGTAAAAATAATTTTTATTGTCAAGCCGGTTCGGATCGTCAAAGGTAAAAGCTGTGATAAGCGTATCGTTTATTTTGCTATAGAATTTCTCCCCTTCCGCCCGGCGATAAATATTATAACCAACCGATATGGTATCGTCTTTTGCGCCGCCGGAATATTTAGACCCGCCTTTTTCCCAAGTTACGACAACTGTCCAATAATCAAACGGGCTGACGCCTGCGGTAACATTTATCGGCCGGGCAGGCTTGAATATTTTATGATGCCTGAGTATGCTCTCAAAGCCGCTAAAACGATCATAAAAGTTTCCCCAGCCCTGGATGAATTCCCAAATGTTATAGCAGTTGCGGCCGCCGGGCGTATATTTTGTTGTGACATCCCAGATGGGGCCAAAACCCATGGTCAAGGTATCGGCATAAGCTGAATCGTTGGGATATGGATTTTCATCCTGAGAATCGTATAGGTCCCACAAAGAGCCTGCAACGGCTGCTTCGCAATACGGGCCAGCTTGCAATGGATTATTAATGCTGTCATAGTGAGACCAGGGGTTTTCTATATTCCACCAGCCTACCGTAGTGTCTGCCTTACCAATCATTTCCTTAGTATCAATATAAAATAGGCTATCCGAAACAACATGGTTAAAAAAGTTAGCCCAGCCTTCGCTGTATGACATATTAGGTTTTTCCGGATGGCTTTCAAACCATTTATGAGATCCGGTTGCATTAGGCGGAAATTCCGCGCATTTTGCCATAGCGTGATGAGCAAATTCGTGCAACAGAACCATATCATCCCATTCGTCGGTAGTTTTATCCTCACCGGTGGTATCTGCATTTACCCAGGTTGTGTCCACATAGCCACTAGGATACATATCCGTACATGTGCCACCGAAGCCATGATCAGTCAAAGAATAACCTGGCTGCCATTTCGCAGCAATTCTATACAATGTGGCATCATCTGTATGATCATTGGTGACTAGCGTGTCATACGCGTTTAAAAACACATCAAATATATTCACAGCCCCACTACGTGGTTGATTGGCTGTCGGATAAAGTCCGCCATCAAAGGCCTGCTCGCCTGCATAGGAAGGGCTTCTGGAAAAGGTATATGAACTAGTGCTTACGGTATCCCACTTCCACCAGCGAAAACGCCAAGTCAAACTATCCGGGCCATCGGAGTAGTTAAATTTAATGGTATCGGTTACTACTTTGATTCGTTCAAATTTTGTTCCGGCATAATCTGGCCCCTTGCAATATACAAAAGGGCAAAAACGCGCCGGATAAACTACATTATCCACGTTAACAGTAAAATTACCATTTTCATCGGTCATGGTTGGGCCGAAACGTGTAAGGCCCTGGCCCGACCAGTATCCCCAGACCCATATTTTAGCCCGGCGTACAGGCATATCTATTGTCGTCGCCAACAGACCATTTGCAGTATCGGAACAATGCTTTTTATACAAGAATTGACCGGTCAGTGTAACTGTAGCCTTTGGCGTAGATATTTTTTCAAGCCCAGAAAAACTATCATCAACGCCATAACTGTTATTGTAACCATTAGGACGAAAAAATTTGATTTTCCTGGCTTTCAGTATTTCCTCAACATTCTTCCAGTAATCGCCACCTTTCGATTTTGTCTTTTCACGAGCATCCCAAAGGATATCTATAGCTTTCTGCCCCTCAACCCCGCTTCTGATAAATAGTTCAATACGGTTATGTAAAAGCTCAATTGCCTCAATGTCCGATACCTCCCCTTTTGTCTTTTTCAAATTCTCAATTGCATCTCTTGTGGCTTTAGCTTTCTCACCATTAATCATACCCGGTTGGATATTCTGCTCATTTAATGGCAATGGTTCCTCGGGGTCATAGCGATATTCTATTTTCTTAAAATTCCTTTCATTGTTTCTTGCCACATATTGTGGTAGAGACATTAATGTGCCTTCATCATCTACAACGTCATAATATACACCGCTTCCGCCAGGGGTTGCCGATTTGCCCCAAATACTTCTTTGTACACTAGCGGGCACACTTTCAAATGTTACAGTTATAGATGGGTTAATAATTTGGCCTTTGGCTAATTTTTTATAATATATGTATTTTTCACCACTTAATATTTTTACGCCACCTTTTAGTGTAAAATGAATTTTTACATTTTCTACATCTCTTAACATTTTTATTTCACCTGAAAGTGTATAGCTCCCCCCTAATTTAGCCCCGCCGTCAATTTTCAAACCGCTACCCTCAAAAACAGGCGGGGGGCCGCCCGCTTTAATCATTTTTTGGGCATTAGCAACACCGCAACAAAATAGTATTGCCAAACAGAGGGTTAACATGGTCTTTTTCATTTTCGTTTCTCCTTATGTTTTTGGGTTAAGTTCTTGTTGGTTCCCGGTAAAAGCGTAGCATAAACGGCGGAAGAAGTCAATACCAAAATAAAGAAATGTTTGTGTTGCAAACAAAATGAAAAATGCCCACCCGGCAAGCTTTAAACTGCAGGTCGGGCTGCGAGAACGCCGGACAATTTTAAGGCCTTCACTCCCAGCGCTTCAGCCTTAAGCTGTTGCCCACCACGCTGACCGAGGAAAAGGCCATGGCCAGGGCGGCGAACATCGGGTTAAGCAGGATCCCCAAAAAAGGATAGAGCAGCCCGGCGGCCACCGGGATCCCGATGACGTTGTAGAAAAACGCCCAGAACAGGTTCTGCTTGATTATTTTGAGGGTGGACCGGGACAGCCTGATAGCCTTGAGGATCAGGTTCAGGTCGTCGCCCAGAAGTATTATGTCGGCAGACTCTATGGCCACGTCGGTCCCCCGCCCCATGGCCATCCCGATGTCGGCCTGGGCCAGGGCCGGGGCGTCGTTGATGCCGTCGCCCACCATGGCCACCACCGAGTTTCCCGACTGCAGTTTCTTGACTTCCTCCACCTTGTCTTTGGGCAGGACTTCTGAGATCACCTGGTCCATTCCCAATTGCCCGGCGATGGCCGCCGCCACCTCCTTATGATCGCCGGTGATCATGGCTGTTTTCAGCCCCATAGAATGCAAACCGGAAATGGCTCGGGGGGCATTCCCCCTCAACGTGTCGGCCACCGCAATGATGCCGGCCGGCCTTGCGTCTGCGGCCAGGTAGATGACGGTCTTGCCTTCCTGCTGCAGCCGGTTTGCTAGTTTTTCCAACGATGAAAAGTCTATTTCCCTCTGCTCCATCAGGGGCCGGTTGCCTATCTCCACTAATTTGTCGTTTACTTTGCAGCTTAGGCCCGATCCGGGAAGAACCTTAAAATCTGACATTTTCGGCAGCGGGATATTTTTCAGTTTAACATATTCTGCCACCGCCCGGCCGATGGGATGTTCCGAGGAATTTTCGGCCGAGGCGGCTAGTGCCAGCAGCTGTTCCTCGTCCAGTTCCGGCGACACCGCCACGTTGGTGACTGTGATCTGGCCAGTGGTCAAAGTCCCGGTCTTGTCGAAGACCACTGTGTCAATGCTCCCGGCCTTTTCCAAAATTTCTCCCCGCCGGATCAGGATGCCCAGCTCGGCCCCCCGCCCGGTCCCCACCATGATGGCGGTAGGGGTGGCCAGCCCCAATGCGCAGGGGCAGGCGATCACCAGGACCGCCACCGCGTTGATCATGGCCAGGTTGAAGGACGGCCCGAGGATCAGCCACAAGGTGAAGGTCAAAGCGGCCACGGCCATGACGATGGGGACGAAGACGGAGGCGATCTTGTCGGCCAGTCTTTGAATGGGAGCCTTGCTGCCCTGGGCCTCCTCCACTAATTTGATGATCTGGGCCAGCACGGTCTCCCGCCCCACTTTTAAGGCCATAAAGCGGAAAGCCCCTGTCTTATTGATGGTGCCTCCGGTCACCCGGTCGCCGGCCGCCTTGTCGGCCGGAATGCTTTCGCCGGTAATCAGGGATTCATCCAGTGATGAGAACCCATCCAGTATCACGCCGTCGGCGGCCACCCGCTCGCCCGGCCGGACCGATATGATGTCCCCGGATCTCACCTGCTCGATGGGGAGCTCGGTCTCCTGCCCGTCCCTGACCACCCGGGCGGTCCTGGCCTGCAGGCCGATCAATCGTTTGATGGCCTGCGAGGTTTTGCCCCGGGCGCCGGCCTCCAGCATCCGCCCCAATAGTATCAGGGTGATGATCACAACTGCGGAATCGTAATAATAAACAACCTGCAGTCCGGCCTGGGCAAAGAACCCCGGGAACACGGTGGCCAGCAGGCTGTAGCCGAAGGCGGCCGAGGTTCCCACGGCCACCAGGGTGTCCATGTCCGCATTGCGCCGTTTAATGGAAGCCCAGAAACCCTTGTAAAACAGCCATCCGGAGAAGAACTGGACCGGAACGGCCAGAGCCAGCATCAGCCAGGGATTATGCAGCCAGCCCGGCACGAAGGGCAGGAACATATGCATCCCGCCCAGGAACACCGGGACGGAAAAGATCAAAGCGAACAGGAACCTCTTTTTAAGCGACGAATAATACCTGTCCCGCTGCCCTTCCAGCGATGCGGCGGGGGACGGCAAAGGGCCTTCAGTCCCGGCCTGCGTTCCGGGCACCTCGTATCCCGCAGCTCTCACTACTTGCAGGATCTCCGGGACTGTGATCAGGTCCGGGTCGTATTCTATCGCGGCTTTTTCCGTGGCCAGGTTCACGGCGGCGGACCGCACTCCTTTCATCCGCTTTAAATACTGTTCCACATTGTTGACGCAGGAAGCACAGTGCATCCCGCTGACGGGGATTTCGATCTTTTTCATATTCATCCTTTACTGACCAGGTGCAACGAAAGTTTTCCTGTCTGGGCCGGTCACAATGCCCATTGATGGTGCCCATTAAATCAGTATAACACCAAAAAACCGTTTTAACAAGGGTTGATCAAAATTATGGATTTTTTGCTTGACTTATGGGGCCGTTTAACCTATCATTTTATGCATGCTTACAAAAACAATAATCAAGCGTCATTTATGTTGAAGAAACGAATACTGCTGCTCCTGATCGTCCTGACCCTGGCTGCGGTCCCCTGCCATTCCCAGAATGAAGAGGAGGAGGCTCCGGAAGCTGCCCCGGCTCCGGTGGAAGCCCCCGCCCAGGCTTCGGCCGACAG
Organism: candidate division TA06 bacterium; assembly: GCA_016208585.1. Lineage (NCBI taxonomy): Bacteria > candidate division TA06 bacterium. Next base: position 7,710 of record JACQXR010000163.1, read on the forward strand.
CCAGGCCTTTTACCGGCTGCTGGACTGGCCCCTGTTATGGCAGAAAAGCCAGGCCAGTCTGACCGGCGACTCGGCGGAACAGGCTTTGGACCTGGCCGATTCGGCCATGGCCAAGGCCGCCTCTTTGGATATCCGCCTGCCCCTGCAGGCCGGATATCTCAAGGCCCTTTCGCGCCAGGCCTTAAGGGATCGGGACCGGACCCTGGCTTACCGCTATTCCCTGCTGGCCCTTAAAGCCGACCCCACTTATCCCGGACTGATCTCCAGTAATTTCAAAATTCAGCAGAGCCGGGCCGGTTTCAGCCAGGCCTTGAAAGACTCCTGGCACAATTTCAACTACGCCCAAAAATATTTCCGGCACCAGCTGGACTTCACCGCCAAAGCCCTGACCCTGATCTCTATTTTCCTGCTGGCCTCCGGCCTGATATTCCTGCTGCTACTGGCGGTAAAGCACCTGCCTTACCTGCACCATGTCTTGGCAGACCTGCTGCCTGAAGCCATGCCCATTTATAGCCGCCGCCTGATCGCCGCCGCTTTGCTGGTTTCCTTAAGCTTGATCCTGGGATTCATCAGCCTGGCGCTGCCGGTGGCCCTGATGGCGATCATGGCTACAGTTTACGCCGCCCGCAAGGAGAAGGCCCTGCTGCTGCTGGCGATTGTTCTTTTGGCCGGCTCCGGGATCGGCTTAGGCCTCGGCCGCCAGCTGTTCGTCAATCTGAACGACGATTACCTGCAGGACCTGTCTCAAGCCAACCAATCGGACCGGGATGCCGGACTAAAAGCAAGACTGGCGGAATACCAGCAGCAGCGCCCCGACGACCTGACCCCGCTGTTCTGCCTGGCCCTAATGGAAAAACGGGCCGGGAATTTCAACCAGGCCCGCCAGTATCTAGATACTTTGCTGGCGGCTTCGGGCCAGAATTCCAAAGCCCTGAACAATCTGGGTAATTTATTATTCTACCAGGGAAAGATCGACAGCGCCGCTTACCTTTACCGCCAGGCCTTCCAGGCCGACCCGACTGCGGCCCTGCCCCATTACAACCTGGCCCAGGCTTATTTCAAGCAGGTTGATTTCAAGGCCGCCGACCAGGAGCGGGAATACGCCATGTCACTGGCCAGGCCCGAAATCACAGCCCGGGAGGGATCCAAGGATGCCGGACTGGTGCTGGATGAGCTGATCCCGGTCTCCTATTTCTGGGGCCAGGTCTGGCTGGGGTTGGATCCTTTGGCCGGCTTCAGCCCGGCCGAGTCTTTAAGCCTGACCGGCCTGAACCTATGGCTGCCGGCCTGGCTGGGCCTGGCCCTGCTGTTATTGGGGTTGATCACGGTGATGGTGTTTTTTAAGGACCCGGCGCCTGCCTACTGTTCGGTCTGCAACAAGGACATCTGCCCCCAATGCCAGGCAATATCTCCCCAGCAGGATTTGTTTTGCCACGAATGCAATCAGGTGATCTCGGCCGCCACTTCGCCGGAACTGCAGGAAAAACTGATCGCCAATTTAAAACTTAAAAAAAACCGGCGCAAAATATGGACCGGGGCCGTCTCCAACCTGCTGGCGCCGGGATCGGTGCTGCTACTGGAGAATATGGCGGCCTTAGGCCTGTTGCTGGCCCTGCTCTGGGGAGCGATATTCGCCATCTTGTGCAACCTGAAACTCTTGCTTTTCCCCCAGGACCTTCAGTATTTCATTTTCAGGACCGGGCCGGGCTGGCTGATTTTAAGTCTGCTGGTCTTAAGCTGGCTCTTGACCTGGGTGGTTTTCCTGAAACACGCCAATTTGCTGGCCGCGCCGTCTCAACCGGCAAGGAAAATCGCTTGACAGGTCAACTTAAAAAATACGCCTTTTCATCCGCAGATTTTCGCAGATTACTAATCAGAGCGGATAATAGTAGACTTTTTTTCCACCGAAACACGCTAAATACGCTAATTATATTGGATTTAAAAGAAACCGGAATGTCTACTAATATACGCTCCCATTAGTATAACGAATAATTTTTGTACCCACCAATTTAAACTTGTATGAAAATATCTGTGTAAATCTGCGAAATCTGCGGATAGAACCACCTGACAGATCAGATAATTAAGGAAAGATCCCATGGAAGGTAACGTCAAAGAATTCGGGCTGGCCGACGTCATCCAGTTCATCTCCACCAGCCAGAAGACCGGGGTGCTGCTGCTGGACCATCATACCGACACCGCCTCGATCGCTTTTGCCCGGGGCGACATCACGGCCGCGGTCTACGGCCGGCAGGGCAAGCAGGACCAACTGCAGGATTACCTGTTCCGGTCCAAAAAACTCGATCCCGAAACCATCCAGAAACTGGCCCAGATCCAGAAGGACACCAACCTGGGCATCGACGAGGTGATGATCAAGGAACAGATCATGACCGAGGAGGAGCTGTTCGGGGTGATCGCTTTCAAGATCCAGGAGGTGATTGACGACATCTTCACCTGGAGCGACGCCCATTACAAGTTCGACGCCCAAGCCGACCTGTATTCCAAGAGCCGGACCAAGGTGACTATCCCGCCGGCCACCCTTTTGATAGAAACTATGCGCCGCAAGGACGAGTGGCCCCGGATAAAGATGGCCATCCCCTCGGAGGACATCGTTCTATTAATCAAACCCGACGGCATCCTGCCCTACGACGCCCTGCCCGAGGCCAAGCAGATGATGGAATTCATCGACGGCAACCGGACCATCTCGGAGATGATCCAGCTTTCGGGGTTCGGACGCTTCCGGACTTTCAACGCCCTGTTCAATTTGTTTGAACTGGGGATGATCGAGCGCAAGGTCACCGAAAGCGCCGCCCTGCCGCCCAAGCCCAAGGCCCCGTCCCCGGTCTTGAAATTCATCGGGCCGGCCGCCACGGTGATGGCTACCGCCGGGATAGTGCTGATTTTGTTGACCGCTTCGCTTTTTTGGGGATACAAGGTCAGCCTGCTGCTGGATTCCAAGACCAACCTGGTGGAAGAGTTGCTTTTGAAATCGGCCCAAAGCAAGTACCGCCAGGAAGTGGAGATATACAAGATGATCAACGGACGTTACCCGGCCGAGCTTAAGCAGGTAGTAAAGGACCGGAGGTATGTTGACCTGCTGGTTTACGAGGTTTCCGGGGACGGGCAGAGCTTTGATTTGAAGATAGTTGAACGGAAATGAGAATAATGAACACATGAGAATGAGAAAAGCCCGGTCATAAAACCGGGCTTTTTAGTTAGCATCATTGCCCCACGGAGCATTTAGTTACCATTAGGCCTTTGTTTTTCTCTGTTTCCGTGTCACTGTGGCAAATACCCGTCATCAGTACTCAAACGTACTTCCCCCGATGAACTCCCTCAATATCGACGTGTGCGGTACCTCGTCGGCGAACACCGGCACGAACATCTGCAGGAAGCGCTGCAGCCGGTAAGCCTCGTAAAAGGCGGTGTCGTCGGTGGGCACTTCCATCAAAAAGCGCTCGGCGTACATTCGCAGCACTGCTGGTTCGTAGATCAGGGTGGAGTTGAAGATGATGTCGGCCTCCTCCTGGAAGGGGAAGATGTTGCGCTCCTCGCCTCGCTGCACCGAGGACCAGATCTTTAATGTCTGGGCGGCCTTGTAGCCCCGGAACAGCCGGTCCCTTACGATGCGCCGGATCAGTCGGACATCCGAGGTATTGATGCGGTTGTGGTTGTCCAGACAGAGCTGGGTTAAAGCGCTGATGTAGACCTTGAGCTTGCTTTCGGCCGGCACCGAGCGAGTAAGCTTTGAGTTCAGGCCATGGATGCCCTCAACCAAAAGGATGTCGTCGGGGCCCAGTTTGTAGCTTATGGTCTTGTCCGACCGCTGGCCGGTGTGGAAATCGTAGACCGGGGTGGCCGCCTCCTCACCCGCCAAAAGCCCGGTCATCTGCCGGTTGAACAGCTCCAGATCCACCGCGATTAGGGACTCGAAATCCGGCTTGCCGTCCTCGCCTAGCGGGGTCTGTTCCCGCCCCAAAAAATAGTTGTCGGTGGACAGGGCGATGGGGTGCAGCCCGTTGACCTTGAGCTGGATCATCAGCCGCTTGCTGAAGGTGGTCTTGCCCGAAGACGAGGGCCCGGCAATCAGCGCTAATTTGACCCGCTGGCGCTGGGCGGTGATCCGGTCGGCCACCTCCACGATCTTCTTCTCGTGAAAGCCCTCGGCGATCCGGATCAGTTCGCTCATCTGACCCGACAGGCACAGTTCGTTGAGCTCGCCCACGTTGTTCACACCCAGGATCCGGTTCCAGTCCTTGGTCTCCTTGTAGGTCTGGAAAAGCTTGGTCTGGGGGGAAAGCTCCGGGATCCGCTCCGGGTTGCGCTGCTGGGGGAATCGCAGCACGAATCCCGGGGGGTACATGGTCAGCTCAAAGCGGTCGATCAGGCCTGACGCCGGCGCCACCGGCCCGTGGTAGATGTCCTTGAAGACCCCGCAGCCCACTAAGCGCACCTCGGCCAGGCGGATGGTGGTCAACAGTTTGGCCTTGTCCTGGTAGCCCTCGGACTCGAAGTACTCCTTGGCTTCTTCGATGGAGACCGTCTCCTTTTGGAAGGGTCGGTTCTCGGAAACGATCAGCCGCATCCGGGATTCAACCTTGTCAAGGATATCTTCGTCCAAAAGCTGTTCCCCGCCGAAATCAAAATAATAGCCGTTGGCCAGCGACTGCCCCACCACCACCCGGGCCTGGGGATAAAGCCCCTTGACGGCCTCATACAATATCAGGCAGGCGGCCCGGCGGTAGAGCGCTATGCCCTCGCGGTCCGAATAGAACACCGGAGCCAGGCGGCAGTTGGAATGGACTGTGGCATCCAGGCTGACTAACTGCTGGTTCATCTTGGCGGCCAGGATCTTGGCCGGTGATTTATCAAGGTACTTTTTAAAGATGGCCTGCACCTGCTCCCCCGCCTTGGCGGGCACGCGCTGGCCGTCTAATTGGATTTCAATCGGTTTATGCTTCATATCGGTTTCTGATTATAGTTTCTGCGTTAAGGGTTTTTGAAATTTTTAGCCGACCCGTAGTCTGACAGGCCGGCTAAGTAATTTATCTCTTTATAAGATAATCCAAACCCCTTCAAGAGTAAAGAGGATTTTAGATTCTGGATTAATTGTATAATGGGGTGGATGAGGGGATTCGAACCCCCGGCCTTCGGATCCACAATCCGACGTTCTAACCAGCTGAACTACATCCACCGTGATACTAAGGGATTTGTGATTTGATGGTTGGGTTTTGGGCTTTGTATTGCTGCATTTTAGATTTTAGGCTCTTTCTTAGCCCGCATATCATTTTACTGATGTCGGTGCATGTGCCGATCCTCGTTTCGGAAACAAAATGATCCAGATAATTTAAGTCTCGTATCTTATATAACCAGTTCTCTGTTTCTGCCGTACTTCTTCGGGCAATATCCAGATAGTGAACGTATTCTTTGGTGGAAGCTGCGTTGAACCCCTCGGATATATTGGCGCTGACGGACCCGCTGCTGCGCAATATCTGATATTATTTTTGCCGATCTGGTTGAAGGAAATTTCTTAACATCAACCGTGATGTCTAAAAATAACCTGTGAGCTTTTTGCCATACTTCAAGTTCGATAAAACTTTTCACGCTACTCCTATAATTCACAAAATTCAAACCACAACACTCGCACAAATCCCAATAATCTATTCCCAACACCCAAACGTGGTACGCCTGACAGGATTCGGACCTGTGACCCTCCGCTTAGAAGGCAGATGCTCTATCCAACTGAGCTACAGGCGCATTTTAGGGATGCGATTATAGTGATCTGATAATTGTTGAAATCCTGTTTTACCAGTTCCATAATCTGTCATCCGATCCCTGATATCTGTTGCCTGATCCCTGTCATCTGTGGCTGGTCGGGGTGCCCAGACTCGAACTGGGGGCCTCTTGCTCCCAAAGCAAGCGCGCTACCAACTGCGCCACACCCCGCTTAAAAACAGCAGGACGTAATTATATAACACTTTTAATGAGTATGTCAAGCAATACCGGGGAATCAATCGGGGTCCTTAAATTTCAGGCCATCGGACAACTCTGACGATTTTGTGCCGAAAGACTGGCGATCAGGGGGGCAATTTTCTTCAGGGCCAGGGTGCGGTGGCTGATCCCATTCTTTTCCTCCGGCGAAAGCTGGGCCATGGTCTTGCCGAGTTCGGGCAACAGGAACACCGGATCGTAGCCGAAGCCGTCTTGACCTTGAGGCTGTTTGATGATGACACCCTCTATTTTCCCCTCGGCAAAATAGGCCCGGTTATGGTTGGAGACCAAAGCTAGGGCGCAGACGAAGCGGGCGGTCCTTCTTTCCCGGGGCAGGTCTTTCAGCTCGGCCAGCAGTTTTTGGATGTTCTTTAAGGGATCGACTACCTCCCCGGCATAGCGGGCTGAATGCACGCCCGGACGGCCCTCTAATGCGTCCACCTCCAGGCCGGAATCATCGGCCAGCGCCCAGCAGCCGGAGTGATGGGCCACAGTCTGGGCCTTCAGCAGGGCATTGTCGGCAAAGGTACGGCCGGCCTCCTCCGCCTCCGGGCACTCTGGAAAATCATTCAGACTTAGAAACTCCACCCCGTCCACTTTCAGGATCTGGGTGATCTCTTTAAGTTTGTGAGCGTTCCTGGTGGCGATAACTATCTGCATAATTTAAAGTTGATTAAGTTCCAAGCACGAAACACTAAGAGTTTATCCTCAAATAAGCTTTGGGTCAGCATAAACGAGCGAAAAGGCATGTGGTGAGCCTGTCGAACCATGTCAGACAAGGAACGCGAGTGAAGCGTATCCACAGCGATACGGTGAATGAGCGTGACGCAGTATGGCGGTTTTGCAGCCGTTTACGCCCAAATTGTTATTTGAGGATAAGCTCTAAATCCTAAATCACCGCCTTGGCGGGATCCCGATATTGCGGGACAAATGCCAAAAATCAAAGTTTCCACTTTTTGGGCTGGTTTGAAATTTAAATATTCGTGCTCGCTTAGAGTTTCGCTATTCGGGTTTAGAATTTTCCAGAATTGGGTTATCTTAAATATTTCCACACCAGATAGATGATGGCCCCCCAGCCCCCCAGCCCGTGGCAGATGGCCGCAGCCCAGATGTTCCTGGTCTGCTGGGTCAGCCAGGCCAATACCAGCCCGCTCAGGAACACCGCCGCCGCCAGGGGCAGGCCCGGCCAGCCCGGCATTAGGAATCCCACCGTTACCAGATGATAAATGGTGAACAGCAGGGCCGAGACGATCACCGTCCTGGCCTTGGAGAACCGCAGCCTTAACAGCCCCTGCAAGCCGGCCCGCCAGTACAACTCCTCGCCCAGGGGTACGATTATCCCCACAAACAGGAAGAACTGCCAGAAACTATAGCGCAGGGCTTGGCTTTGGGCCAGGCGCTGGGAATAGACCTGCAGCATGTTCCCGGAAATGGCCCTGGTGAAGAATATGTTCCCCAGAACGACGACCAGGGCCGCCGCTGCCAGGGCAGTTAAAATACCCCAGCCCAGGATTTTTGTAATATTCCGGGACGATATTGCCACCATTGATCTTAACCGGAAGACCCTGATCATCCAGTAGGCCCCGCCGTAGAATATCAAACAACACAGGACAATGGCCAGCCAGGCGTCGTTTAATATCCACAGTCCCAGCCAATTGGCCAGGGCCGGGGTCAGGGTCAGGGCCGCCAGCAGAAAATCGAAGGCCGGAGAGGAATATTTATTTTGCAGTTTGGTCATTTTTAACGCGCTACTGATGGGATGGAACTTCGGAGCTTTTCCAGCAGGCCCATCACTTCATCCCTGGTCTCGGCCCGCATCAGCTCCTGACGCAGGGCAGCCGCTCCGGGCATGCCCTTGATGTACCAGCCCAGATGCCTGCGCATTTCCCTGATCCCCTTGGGCTGTCCCTTGTCGGCTACCGCCATCTCCAGGTGTTGGGTTATGACAGAAAGCTTCTCCTGCCAGCTAACCCCGAATTCAGAATTTTGCATTTTGCATTTTGCATTCAATGCTTCATTGATCTCACCGAATATCCAGGGATTGCCAAGAGCTCCCCGACCCACCATCACCAGGTCGCAGCCCGTTCCATCAACCATTCTTTTGGCGTCGGCCCCGCAGCGGATATCGCCGTTGCCGATCACCGGGATCTTCACCGCCTGTTTTACCCGGCCGATCACCGCCCAGTCGGCCGAACCGGCGAACATCTGGCTTTTGGCGCGGCCGTGGACCGCGATGGCCGCGATGCCGCTGTCCTCCAGAATCTTCGCGATCTCCACCGCATTCTCGGCCCCTACCTCCCAGCCGCTTCGGATCTTGGCTAGCACCGGCCGGGGCGAGGCCTTGACCGCGGCCCCGGCGATCTGCCTGACCAGGTCAGGCTCTTTAAGCAGGGCCGAGCCGCCGCCGTTCTTCACTATCTTGGGGGCCGGACAGCCGAAATTGAGATCGTAGCAATCCGGAGCCAGGGATTCCAGCAAAGCCACCGAGTCGGCAAAGGCCTGAGGCCTTTTGCCGAAGAGCTGCAGGGCCGCCGGGCGCTCCTCTTCCCGGAACCCGGCCATCTTGATCGTCTTGCCGTGATTGCGGGACAGGGCCTCGGCTGACAGCATTTCGGAATAGACCAGGGCCGCCCCGTACCGGCGGCACAAAACGCGAAAGGCCGAATCGGTGATGCCCGCCATGGGCGCCAGCACCGCCCGGCCCTTTAATTGGCTGATGTCAAACGCAAGTCCCAAGTTATATCCTGAATGATATTTGTGAATGAAACCATGAAAGACAGGAATGATTGTATGATTCATCCGAAAATGCCAAATACGAAGAATTAAAAAATGATCTGCGAAATCCGAGTCCCATTGGTTTACCCGGCCCCTGGCGAAGAATCACTCACCCCTGCGGTGGTAACTACGCCCGGTTATAAATAATCCATTCGTCATAACAATGGGCGATTCCATTGAACCGCCCTTAAAACAATATAATCACGAATGCCTGATTTGTCAAGACGATCATTCGCTTCTTTTGGCGGCGGGCCGGAGTTGCAGGGTTTGGTCTTCCAACAAGACAACGGTTCCCAGTTTCCGGCATAGATGCTGTAACCGGGTATGAATGGTCTTGGACTTGGCCTTCCCGGCCGGGACCGGCCGGTTTTTGACTATCTCCAGGGGAACCAGCGAGACCGCCGTAAGAGAATCTCCCTTGAGTTCCGCGAACAACAGGGTGCTTTCCCTGCATATCTCATTTATCTGGTCAAAAATGAAATTCCCCAGGCTGTAGGCTATGATCCCCCTTTTATAGAATTCCACCCCCTGCAAAACGTGGGGATGATGCCCGTGCACGATCTTGGCCCCGCAGTCTATGGCCAGCCTCCCCAGTTTTTTCTGGGTATAGTTACTAACAAGTTAAATTCCATCTATTCGTTATGGGCAGCATATTTGTCAACGATAGTTTAAATTTCCTGAACGGCTAAAGCCATTTCGGGGTCGGGAGTGCCGAGGGCGTTAAGCACTGCGTTGATGCTTGTTTTTTTATCCGGCGTGGTAGCGCTGGCCATTATGTCGCCAATTGTTTGTGCGGGTGAAATGGAATGGTGGGGCAGGATGCGGGCAATATTACGGGCGACGGTTCTGATATCAGAAAGGTAGGTTTCTTCATCAAAGGGAAAGCTTTTTAAGGGATAGACGTATATAAATGAAATTTCAACAGTAATGCGCGAATCAGGTTTTCCCTTCATTACGACTTTAAGTTCATTTTTTCGGATGTAATGTCCAGCACTTTTTCGATAACATTTATCTGTTGACTAAACTCATTTTTCTTTTACAATTTCAACGTTATTCAGACAGATACTGGCCGCAGAAGTTCTGTATTGCCCCCAAGAATCACCATTGACAATCTTAATGATAGCTTTAGGGTTATTAAAGAAATAAACGGCGTCAATAAAAACGTTTGGCGCGCCTGATGTGCGGATGTAAATTTTAGGGCGAAAAATGCAAATAGTGTCTTGAGAAGACGAAGGGTCCGGGAACCAACCCTGATTTTTACGAATATTGTCGTTTGTCGCCGTTTCGGCAGTTGAACCTGAGTATGCTTGGGGTTGAAGTTCCAAAGGCTTTTTACTGCAAGAAGCAATAAAAACCAGAAAAACCAGGCAACCCAAAATCACTTTTTTACTGATCGTAAACATGATATTTTACCCTCTTGTTAATGATTTACATTTTTGGCATTTGCGTAAGTCTACACCTATATGCAGTTGAAAGTCAATGGCTTGTTTTTTTTTATTTACGGAGTTTGTATTTTAACATTCTGTATTTTCGCATATAGAGCCGGATGTATAATTTTAAATGATCCTTGTGTCGTTTACGCCACAATTTAAAATATTTTATATGTTTTTGACGCCATACTTTAAAATATTGCGAATTATTTTTTCGCCACCTCTTTGAATAATCGGCGTGTTTTAAATACCATTCTTGTATTTGTTCAACCTGCTTAGGAAGCGTTAATAAATAACCTTTACAAGTAGTTTATTTTGTGCTATAATGTTGGACATGAAAAACAATGTCCGACTCGAAGAACAATTTGCGCGTATCTGGCCCCACTTGAACGAACGGGCTCGTCGTTTGATGGCAG
>JACQXR010000164.1 GCA_016208585.1 candidate division TA06 bacterium
ATCAGGGTTATTCAGCGCAGGGCGTATGGTTTGAGAGACGAGGAATACTTACGGTTGAAGGTACTGACCTGCACGCTTCCTCCCCTGTAAGTAGCCCAAAATCACCTAAAATCACCCACACTCATTGGAGAAGACCCATTTTAGTTACAATATCCTCAGTTCTCCCCGTTCCTGCATCAGCAGTTTCTCCTTCCACCCGGCTCCGGCCGAGAACCCGCCCAGCGACATGTCGTGCATGATCACCCTATGGCAGGGGATTATTATGGGCAGGGGATTCATGCCCAGGGCCCGGCCCACCGCCTTGGAAGCTTTTGGATTATGTATCTGGGCGGCCATCCACTTGTAGCTGCGCACCTGGCCGTAGGGTATCTGCCGGGCCTTTTCCCAGATGGAGCGCTCAAAGGGCGAGGCCCCCCGCAGGTCCAGCGGGTAATTGAACTCGGTAGGCAGCCCGGCGAAATAACCGGCCAGATCCACCAAAAGATCCTCGAACCTGTCCTGGTCGTGGAGGAAGGTGAAATCGGACTTCCGGCTGAGGCTGGCGAAGTTCAACGCCAGGTCGTGCCGGCCCAGTGCCAGGTTGAACAGCCCGGCCGGCGTGGCGGAGATGAATATCTTTCCGATGGGGAATTCGTATTGCCCGTAGTATATGTTCATATTATGCGCGTGAAAAATTCTAACGTAACCACAAAGCATGCACTGAGCAACGCCGAAGTGACACCAAGACAAAAAATATTTATTTACTGAACTTTGGCAAAGGTGAAATTCAAAATCCTAATTTCGAAATCCGAAATCACCGCCTTTGGCGGGATCCCGATATTGCGGGACAAATTCCAATTACCAAATTCTAAACAGTTTTAAGAATTAAATGGGGTTTTGCTTTGGATTTGTTTTAAATTTCGTATTTCGTGCTTTGAATTTCCTCAACTTTGGCTTTTTGCCAAAGTTGAGTATTTATCGTATCATAGATTTTCCTTTTGTAAATACTCAATGACCTTGGCCGCAGTTTTGGAACCCAAAATTTCGGAAAGTCTTTCGGGGTCTGTTTCCCTGATTCTTTTAAGCGAACCGAAGGTTTTGAGCAAAAGTTTGGACTTTTGAGCACCGATGCCGGGTATCTTGTTCAGTTCTGAGTCTATGCCCTTCTGCCTTAGCTTGTGATGATAGCTTTGGGCAAAACGGTGCGACTCGTCCCGTAAACGCTGCAGCAGGTGCAGGGCCGAGGAATTTCTGGCCAAACTTACCACCTCGCCCCCGGTTAAGTAGATTTCCTCCAATCGCTTGGCCAGGCCGGCCACCATTACATTATAACCCTTTTCCCCGGCCAAATGCAAGGCCGCATTCAGCTGGGGCAGGCCCCCGTCCACCAGCAGAAAATCAGGGTGCGGCTCGTTCTTTTCCTCCTGATTCTCCCAATACCGTTCTATGGTCTCGCGCATCATGGCCGGGTCGTTCACGCCCTCCACTGCCTTGATCTTGAACTTCCGGTAACCTGATTTGAAAGGCCGGCCGTCTTTGAAACTGACCGCCGAGCCCACCGCATCGGTGCCCGAGATGTGCGAGATGTCAAAAGCCGTGATGCTGCGGGGCAACGCCGGCAGCCCCAGCGCTTGCTGCAACTCCAGCAGGGGTTTAACGGTTTTGGAATTAAGCTCCTCCTTCTGGGCCACCATTTCATCCAATTTAAAGCCGATCTGTTTCTGGGCCAGGTTCAGGAACTTCTTTTCCAAAGTCGTGGCCGGACGGACGATGGTCACTTTCTGGTTCTTGAGACGGCTCAGCCATTCCTCTAGTAGGTTATGGTCTTCCGGAAGTATGTCCAGCAATATTTTCTGGGGTATGGTCAGAACTCTTAGATAGTGCTGTTCCATGAACCCCGGCCACAGTTTGCTTTCCTCCAGTTCCAACGGATTGTCCAGCGCCCGGTCCAGGCGGGCAACCAGCCGGCCCTCCCGGAATTGCAGCACGGTAACAAAAGCCTGGGCTTTAAGCCTTCCCATGGCCATCACGTCGCAGTCGGCCTCGTCGGGCAGGATTGTTTTCTGGTGGGCGGTCACCTTCTGAAGATTTTGCAGGTGGTCGCGCCAGCGGGCGGCCGCTTCAAAATCCAGTTTTTGGGCGGATTCGTCCCGCAACCGTTTCAGCTTCCGTTCCAGCTCCTTGCTGCGCCCGGTCAAAAATCCCACCGCCGACCTGATCATGGCCTGGTATTCCTGCTCCGAGATGTAGCCCTGGCAGGGGCCGTAGCATTTTCCGATGTGGTAATTCAGACAGGGCCTGGAAGGGCCTTTGTCCGGCAGTTGACGGCTGCAAGAGCGCAGGGGAAAAATGGTCTTCAATAGTTTCAGGGTGCGCTTAACCGCCGTGGCGTCGATATAGGGCCCGAAAAGTTTTGAGCCGTCATCGGACAGATTGCGGGTGGAATATATTTGAGGAAAGGTTTCCCGGGTTACTTTGATCCAGGGGAATTTCTTGTCGTCCTTTAAATTGATGTTGTACTTGGGCTGGTGCTTTTTGACTAACTGGGCTTCCAAGATCAACGCTTCGATCTCGGAGTCGGTCAGGATGTAGTCAATATCCGTGGTCAGCGACACCATCCTCATTTCCTTGGGATCGATGTTGTTGCGCAGATGGTCCAGCACCCGGTCCTTGATGCCCTTGGCCTTGCCGATGTAGATCAACCCGCCTGCGGCGTCCTTGAACAGGTAGACCCCGGGTTGCTGAGGGAAGTTTTGTATTTTGGATAATATATTGGACACGGACGTCGTCATGAGCGTTTGTCAAATGATCAACACGGATTCGATTTGCTGGTTTTACTTTTTACGTACAATGATCATCATATGCCCGCTGGCATCCACCACGGACGGTTGAGTGCATATCTGATAATGGGCATCGACCCAGTTTTTCCAGGCCTTGGGATATTCTTTGGCAAACTGGTTGGTGATCCTGCAGCTGCTGTTAAGCCCTTCCAGCCCCACCATCTCAAGCGTCTTGGCTTTGCTCTCAGAAAAAAGCGTTTTCAACTCTTGCGCGGTAAAAAAATGACAATAACCGTGGCCGCACCAATGGTAATCATCCCCGGTCCGGGAAAAGCGCTGAAATGCCTTCTTGTCATTCACCTCCCGAGGCCAGCCTTCCGGTGTGGCCAGCATCACCCCGTATTTGCCCATCACCGAAACGAAGACCGGAGCGTTTCTCCCGGCCACCCGGAGCAGCTCGGAAACGGCTTTGGCCCTCATCTTGGCCGGATGCACATGGGACAAAGGCCCGCCCAGGCAGATAACGGCGTCAAATGAATTGCCGGGATAGCGTGACAGGTCAGTTATAGTGCCCGGGTCTATTCTCTTGATGCGTTTTGTCATTCCGCTCTTGGCAATTTGCTTTTGGGCAAAATCCAAATTTTCGGGCACCAGATCGAGAAGCACCACGTCGTAACCCAGCTTAGCCAGTTCGATGGTGTACCGGCCTGGACCGCCGCCGGCGTCAAGTATCAGGCCGTTCTTAGGCAGATGCTTTTTCAGGTAGCGCATTGTGGTCTCGAATTCCAGCCTGTGAAAAGGGTCCTGAACCAAACGTCCCCATTCCCTGGTGGCGCAGGCGGCATACATCTTTTTTGTCAGTTTTGTTTCTTTATTTTCCATCTCATTTATCCATTTGTTCCATTATCTTCACGCCGGACGAAGTGCCGATCCGGCTGGCCCCGGCCAGTATCATCTTGTTGGCCTCCTCCAGGCTGCGCACCCCGCCCGAGGCCTTGATCCCCATCTGCGGCCCGACCGTCCGGCGCATCAGTGCGATATCGGCGGCTGCGGCTCCGCCGGTGGAAAAGCCGGTGGAGGTCTTCACGAAATGGGCCCCGGCCGATCTTGAGATCAGGCAGGCCAGTATTTTCTCTTCCTCGGTCAACAAACAGGTTTCTATGACCACCTTGACCAGTGCCCCGGATGAGGCTTTGACCACGGCGGCGATGTCCCGATGAACAGTTTTATGGTCTCCGGATTTCAGAGCGCCGATGTTTATTACCATGTCTGCTTCAGAAGCTCCCTGTTCCACCGCCAGGCGGGCTTCCTGGGATTTTATTTCCGGAGCATTAGCCCCCAACGGAAAACCGCAGACCGTGCAGACCTTGACATTACTTCCTTTCAGCAATTGAGCGGCCAGCGGCACCCAGCCGGGATTTATGCAGACCGAATAGAAGCCATGCTGCCGGGCCTCGGCGCATAATTTTTTGATGTCCGCACTTTGGGCCTCTGGTTTTAGGATGGTATGGTCAATGAAACCAGCCATCACTGTTTTGGATTCAGGTATCTTGCCGGACCTGTTTGCCTGCATTTTTACCTCTTGCCATACCGTTCCATCGGGCAACTGGTCTGGGATTAGGATGCCGGAGTTCTGCAATAACTGCCGGGCTTGTTTTATCTGGTCTTGCATATTGTTTCCTGTGTATTGTTCAATTGTATAAAATCCTGTTAATCCTGTCGTAAAGGGAAAAAGTTAAAACGCCTCGCCCCAGGCCAGAACCGCCCGCCAGTACTTGATCTGGTCAATTTTGTCGGACGGGAAGGCAAGGTCGGCCCGGCCGGCGCCGAAGGGAAAGACATAACGGGCCCCGAAGCCAGGCGTGCCGTGCCACTGGGGCACGGACAATTTACTTACCTTGCAGTTCTCCAACAATCCGGCATCGGCAAAAAGCACTCCCACCCAGTGCTTGGGAAAAAATATTTTGAGTTCTATGTTGACCAGTCCCATCTTGTCGCCGCCGATGTTGCTGCCCGAGGCGTCCACCTGGCCCATCCGGCCGCTGCTGAATCCCCGGATAGTGGTGGGCCCGCCCAGAAAATACTTCTCGTACGGCGGCACCTGGGCGTGCAGGGCCCAATCACCGATGATCCCGTACTTCAGCCGGGCGGAGATTCCCAGCGGCCGGTAGGGGTTGAAATGTGCTATCCATTCGTTGGCCAGGCGCTGATAGGTCTCGGTTCCGCCCAGCAATCCTCCGGTGTAATCGGTCTGCCATTCGTAGCCGAAGCCCGATCTGGGATTGACCGGGTCGTCAAACCGGCGGTATTCGCCGAACAACTGCATCGTCCGCCGCCCCCGGTAGCTGATGGTGTCGGCCGCGTTGCCTTGCCGGCTCCAGTCGGGCGAGAGCTTCAGCCATTCTTGTTTCCACCGGGCGCCTAGGGTGGAATACCGGCCCAGCATTTTGCCCAGCATGAAATCCAGTCCGATAATCTGCAAGCGATAATCGGTATACGGCGGACGGAAATCGTCATAATAAAATGAAATTTCCGACTGGGTACGGCCGCCCCACAGCCACGGCTCCATATATGATGCTTTGGCCTGGCGGCGCACCGTTTTCAGGCCGCTCCAGACCTGAAAGGCGGTCAGCGCCTTGAATTCCAGGGTTCTTCCCATTCCGCCGATGTTCCGGTCCGCCCAACTGCCCGTGAGTCTGAAAGCGTCGCCGCTGCCATAACCAAACCCCGCGGCAAAAACATGGCGGGTTTTCTCTTTTACTTCCACCTCAATATCTATCTCGGACCGGTCGGGGTTGGCGGCGCCCGGCGCAACTTTGGCCTCCTTGAACAATCCGGTTGACAATAATTGGAACTGGGATTTTAAAAGAGCCCGTCGGGAAAAAGTATCGCCGGACTTTAAGGCCAGCTCCCTCTCTATCGCCAGGCTTTGGGTCAACAAATTACCCCTGATTATGACGCGCCCGATCTTGGCCGGCAGGCCTTCGGCCACCGTAAATACCAGTTCGGCCTGGCCAGGATTTATATAGTTCAGCTCGTGCTCCACCTCGGCATAGATGTAACCAAGATCGGCATAGAAAAGCATTAAAATGAAGTCATCTTCGCCTAAGGCTGACAGATCAAGCCCTTGGCCGGCCCTTGTTTTCAAGAGTCCAATGAGCCGGTCGCTGTCCAAGACGGAATTGCCCCGGAAGATTATTTTCTCCACCAGGCAGCGCCGGCCTTCCTGGACATAGATCTCCACCCGGGAGGCGCTTCCGTCTTGCTGATCGATAAATTTATGGCTGATCCCGGCATCCAGATAACCCTGGCGGCTGTAAAATGACTTTAACCTTCCCGTCGCCGTCTCCAGACTTTCGGGAATAATTTTGCCCTGCACCAGCCTAAACTTCATCTGTTTTTTCAGGACCGAAGCAGAATAGGAGACGTTGCCGGTAATGGATATCTCAATATTCCCGGATCCTTCCGCCCGGGCTTGGCAAATTATTCCGGCTGGTAACCAGAATAAAATGAACAAAATATTCAAATGATAATTTTTCATATTCCCAATATATCCTGAGTAAATGTCAAATACAGACTGTACTTTTGAGAACGTTGAAGAGCCCTGACCAAACCTACCTTAAAAGAGGACGGCAGAGAATAAAACACCGTCCAGTCCGTGACCAGTTCCGCCCCCAGGCTCTGCTTGAAGGTTTTGGATCTCAGGTCGCTGAAACTATAAGCGCCGGCGCCGGCATCCCAGAAGGCCGCAGCATGGATATTCTTAAAGTAAATCGGCCAGGTGGAAATGCCCCGCTGGATGTCTACCAGCGGCAGGCGGTATTCCAAAGTTACGGCCAACCGGCGCGGGCCAATCGTCTCGGCCTGATCGTAGCCCCGGAGGTTGAGCCAGTTGTTGGTTTCCCGATAGACTTGGCTCCGGGCATAATAAGCATCGGCTCTGAGGCTGGCTTTCAGCACCTGACGGGAAAAAGACAGGCTCAGGTATTCGTTCCATAAGCCGAACAAATAAGTTTGATCAAGATCGCTTCCCCAGGTTTCATGATAAAAAGCAGCCCGGGCAAATATCCTGCGGCCGTCCTGGGGGCTGATGGAATTCCGGTAAATTTTGTAATTGCTGAAACTCACGGCTGTACTGATGTCGCAAAGATTCCCGGTCCAGTAAGGATTATACACCCCGTCGATCAAGTAATTTAAGCCCATTAAACGCTGATGTCTGAAACGAATGGATGGAGTAAGGCTGTAATCCGATCTTTTGAACGGCCAGCCAAAAGACAAGGTCTGTTCCTGCTCTCTTTGCCAATAAACCGTATCCTGGCCGGAGATATTCACATTGTAACCCGCCGGATAATCCCTAAGCGTCAGGCTCACTGGCAAACTTAAGCTTTGATCGGCATACTGCAGATCAAAGTAAAATCTGTGGTTGGACGGGCTGGCCCCGGCCGATAAATAATAATTCCGCTGTAACAACGCATCCCACCCCCAAAGGCTGACGCCCAGCGCTCCGTCCTTTTCATCGGTAAAGGCGGTGGGGAACCATAGCACCGGCATCATGGTCTTTAAGGGCTGGTATTTTTTTATTTGATATTCTGTTCTTTGAAACTGTTTGGCCGGCTGGAATATTTCAGGATCAAGAATTACCGCCTTAGTAACAGGATAATTCCCCGTTTGCGCTTTGACCAGATCGTAGCCCCGGGCCGAGAGGTCAAGATACAAGATCGTGCTGTCGTTCAATATATTCGGGAAAAGCGAACCACCTACGACATTGGTCAATCGGGATATTGTTTTTTGATTTAGATCATAACTGTAAGTATTCCAGATGCCGGAACGGTCCGATGAGAAATAAACCATCCGGCCGTCTTGGGACCAGCTGGGACAAAGCTCCTGGGTCTGATCGCAGAACAGCGTTTGGAACTCGGCTTGGGCGATGTCATAGCTATAGATATCGCAAAAGCCCTGGCCGGTCCAGGCCACCAAAGCCAGCCGGCTGCCGTCGGGAGACATTTTCAAATGGCTGTAAGTGCAGGAATCGCTGAAGTCCGTCAGATATTTGACTGTCTGGTTGGCGATATCCAAACGGCCCAGGGCATAGGCTCCGCCCTGGCTGCCCGCGAAATACAGGCTTCGGCCGTCAAAGGAAAATGCCGGATCCTTCGCCCGGAGTCCCCGGCTGATCCTGGTGGTCCGGCCGTTCGCGATATCCAGAAGATACAAGTCGTTGTAATGTTGGCGGCCTGATCCCAAATACTCGGATTTGGCAAAAGCCAGCTTGGCGCCGTCCGGGCTGAAGCACAGGAAACTCTGGAACTCACCCCGGACCAATATGCGGGAAGAGCCTGAAGACAGGTCATACAAAATTATCCGGGAACGATCCCGACTGTCGCTTTGGACATAGGCGGCATATCTGCCGTCCGGGGAAATATCCAGTCCTGCCTTATCAAACCCGTTGGAGGTCAATTTTTCCGTAAAATTCAGACCGGAAGCCTTGATGGAATCTATTTGCGCCCCGTAGATTTTTTGGCTGTGCCGCCGCCATTCGTCCCAAAGCCGGGGCAAGCTTTGGCCTAATGTTTTTTTGGCCGGCCGGTTCTGCATGAATGGCAACGTCATCCCGCTGTGCCGTTTTTGATATTCGGCCAATTTTGATTCTCCGAATCTTTCGGCCAGGTACTGGTGGAATTTTCCCCCGAACAGGTAAGGGGCCTCACTGGGCCAGGCCGGACCGAAGACGGCGACCTGGTCTATCGCCGGCCATTTATTTTCATTGACGTATGATCTGAGTATCCCGTCATACAAGGCTCCCTTGTTGCGTCCGAACCTGGTGTACCGGCTTTCGGAATAGACCGCCAGGCCCTCGATCTGATTCCAGGGCTGAACGGCGTTGGGCAGGAATAAGCGGCCGAATGACTGGCACAAAAATCCCGGGAAACCGCTGACCATATCCATGTCCAGCAGGTGGGTGTACTCGTGGACTATCAGCTCCTCCATCCAGTCGTCATAGTTCCCGGGCTGGCCCGCCGGCTGGCTCAGATATATGACTATGGTCCGCCGGGGAAAGGCAGTGGTAATAGCGTTGGCTTGGTCCAGATGGTCGGTAAGGATGATCTCCGTCCTGCCGCCGGGTCTCCACTTCAGGAAAGGAACCAGCCGGTCGTAGGTCTGCTCGGCCAGCCGGGCGCACTTTTCCGCCTGGGCCTGGTGATCGGGCTGGAACAGAACG
>JACQXR010000165.1 GCA_016208585.1 candidate division TA06 bacterium
GATCACGATAATTCAACTGGTTTGCAAAATTATTTATAGGACTATCCTCCTGAAACTCAATGTTTGCGCGGATTGTTGTTTCAGGAAGATACAATTAACGCTTTTTTCAGGTAATACATGCTCTGATTAGTATGTAGCAACAGTCGGAGTCCGGGGCGACTGGAGCGTGGTGGAAAGATACATAAAGCAATAAGGTGAAGACCCGCAAGAAGTGCAATTACGGATGTTCTAATTGCATACCCTGCGGTCTCTGCCGCAGGGTTCTTGATTGCCCTTAAACTCAAAAAAGCTCTCCCGTTTAGGGAGGGCTTTTACTGTTAGCCTGTTACTTTATGGCCTTAATGACCTCTTTCACGTCCGGCAGTTCTTTGATGGGATAAACTTTTACCCACATCACTTTCCCGAACTCATCAACAACGACTAACCCTCCCCTTGCGAAAGATGGTAGGGCCTGCACTGAGATAGACTTGTATATAACTTACGAAGTGGTGAAGCCGGTTATTCCAGTCCGATGCAGGAGTAGCAGATAGCCACGGCATTGATGTAAATTTGCTTACACTCCCGGCGGAGATATCCCAATTCGATGGCGGCCAGGGCCAGGATTACCAAAATGATGTTTAAAACTTTTCTCATCTATTGTTTCCCGGAAAGATATTGATCCAAATTTGTGTTTTTATAGGAGTTTGAAGCAAAATAATCCAGGATATTCTTGAACACCGGCGCTTCAATATATCCGGGGATGGTCTCCAAAACCGTTCCGTCGCTGGCCAGGAACATGGTGGTGGGATATCCGCTGATGTTGAAACTGCGAGCCAGGTCCATTTCGGTGTAGGTTTTGCCTTGGAAGTTGACGGGATTGGCGCTCTCAGCATTCAGCTTGACCGCCACAAAGCTCTCCTTCATCAGCCCCGTCACCGCCGGGTCGGCATAGGTCTTCTCGTCCATCACCTTGCACCACTTGCACCAGTCGGTGTAGACATCGACCGCTATAAACTTGCCTTCGGATTGGGCTGCCGCCATGGCCTGATCCCACGCCAGCCAAGCAACCGAACCGGCTGCGGCTTTGGGCTTTTCTTTTTTGTTGCCGGCGCAGGAAATGCTGCTCAGCATGGCCAGTGAGACTATGACCAGTAATGCCAACTTTTTCATCTGACACTCCGTTGGATTTGTATTTTGTTTTCCGGGGCCGTTCCGCTCCTGGTCATTTGCCCCCGGCCATGATAAACCCGCCGATCATGACCCACCAAAAGGCGGATATCCAGGGATTGCCTGCAATGGGACAGGCCCCCGCTTAAGGCAGCCGATGAATTTGTAGTAGAGAAATCCCACCGCTCCCCCGACGGCCGCGCCCGGCAGGATATTCGGAACAAAGTTCATCCGGCCACCACTTTGCTCTCGATGTTCATTACGGCCCCCTGCCGGATGGTGGCCGAAACCGAACAGTATTTTTCCTGGGAAAGCCTGATGGCCTCATCCACCGCCTCTTTGGGGATATCGCCTTTGACCTCGTAAACAAAATTCATTTCGGTAAATCTTTTGGGATGCTCTTCGGCCCGTTTTCCGTCCATCAGTACCCGGAACCCTTTGATATCCATTTTTTTCTTCTGCAGGATGGAAACCATGTCCATGGCCATGCACCCGGCCGCAGCCAGCAGTACCAACTGCATGGGAGCGAATCCGGCCGGAATCCCGTCTTTTCTGGATTCCACCACTAGGCCGTGGCCCTTCTCATCCTCGGCCACGAATTGCAGGTCTTTTACCCACTGTAACGTTAACGGCATCAGTAGTTCTCCGCCAGCACTTCGTAGTACGCCTGGGGATGCTTGCAGGCCGGACACTGTTTGGGGGCCTCGGCTCCTTCGTGGACATACCCGCAGTTGATGCAGTGCCATTTGACCGAGGATTTCTTCTTGAAGGCCTCTCCGTTGGCCAGGTTGTTGATCAGCTTGCGGTAACGGGATTCGTGGAATTTTTCCACTTTGGCGATCTGCTCGAAGGCCACGGCCGCGTCCTCGAAACCCTCGTCCCTGGCGGTTTTGGCAAAATCGGAATAGATGGTGGTCCATTCCATGTTCTCGCCGGCCGCCGCGGCCCCCAGGTTCTCCTTGGTGGTGCCGATCTTCCCGGCCGGGTATGAGGCGGTGATCTCCAGTTCTCCGCCCTCCAGCAGTTTGAAGAATACCTTGGCGTGCTCCTTCTCATTCTCCGCCGTTTCCATGAAGAAATTGGCGATCTGCTCAAAACCCTCCTTGCGGGCGGCGCTGGCAAAGTAGGTGTAGCGGTTCCGGGCCTGGGATTCCCCGGCGAATGATTTCAGCAGATTCTTTTCGGTCATGGATCTTTTCAGGCTTTTCATATTTTCTCCTTATAGTATTTTATTAGGAACCCAGGAGGTCAGGAAAAGAATATTCCTGGTTTCATGGCTTCCTGATAAAAGTTAATTCTTGGTTGGTGTCTCTTTGTATCCTGTTTTTATTAGGAAAGCACAAGGCTTTGAAAAAGGTATTCCTGCTTTCATGCCTGCCCGTCGTAGCTTTAGCGAAGGCAGGGCCTTCTAATAATGGTCACCCATTGGCCGACCACAGGCCGTGCAGGTTGCAGAATTCCTTGGCGGTGATTTCCTTGGCCGGGCACAGGAACTCGGCCTCCGGAGCGTCGCCGGGCTTGAGGTACTTGCGGTGGACCCTGTCCCCGCCGTAGATGGCGACCCATTCGATGTGGTGCTTGTCCTCCATGGGGTGCGCCACCGAGCCGACCTTGACCTTCCAACCGGAGGCGGTTTTTTCAATCACCGGCAGATGTTTCTCCTTGGCGGCGTCAACGGTGTTCTCGGTGAACAGCTTCATCGGCTGGCCGCAGCAGACCAGCTCGCCCTTGCCGCCATGCAGCGCTTCCACTATATTACCGCATATTTCGCATTTATAGACTTGGTTTCTTTCGGCCATGATAGTTCTCCTTCGGTTGGGGCCGATATATCGGCCCTTACTCTGATTATTGGGTTGTATGCTTTTGGGACAGGGCCCGCCCTGTCCTTATAGGAATTTTATATACTGCTGGGCGGCAATGGCGGCGGCGGCGGCGTCGCCCACCGCGCTGGAGACCTGCCGGACCAGCTTTTGCCGGACGTCCCCGCAGGCAAAGATCCCGGGGAGCGAGGTGGCCATGCGGTCGTCGGTAATTATATAACCCTGCTCATCGGTTTTGACGAGCCGGCGCACCAGGTCGCTGCTGGGCTGGTATCCCACATAGATGAATGCGCCGGAAACCGGGATCATTCCTTCCTTCAGGGTTTGCTTGTCCATTATTTTGACGCCCGTTACCTGGCTGGCGCCCTCAATGGCCAAAATATCTTTGTTCCAGGCAAAGTCAATCTTGTTATTGGCGAAGGCCACCTTTTGGATGGAATCGGCCGCCCTTAAAACATTGCGCCGGTGGATTACGGTCACCTTGGAGGCCAGGCCTGCCAGGTAAACGGCCTCCTGTACCGCCGAATCGCCGCCGCCCAGCACCGCCACCGGCTGGTTTTTGAAAAAAGCCCCGTCGCAGACGGCGCAGTAGGAGACCCCCTTGCCCAGCAATTCCTTTTCGCCCGGCACGCCCAGGGTCTTGGGCAATGCTCCGGTGGCGATGATCAAGGCCCGGGATTTTATGGTGCGGCCGTCGGAAAGTTTTATCAACAGGTATTTATTTTCGGGAACGACGCTTTCGGCCTGGGCGGAAATGACCTCGGCCCCGAACTTTTTGGCCTGCTGTTCCATCCTTTGGGCCAGTTCATAGCCCGAGATGCCTTCGGGAAATCCGGGATAGTTGTCGATCCGCTCGGTGTTGGCCACCAGGCCGCCGGGCATCATCTTTTCTATGATCGCCGTTTTAAGGCCGCCCCGTCCGGTATAAAGCCCGGCGGTCAGTCCGGCCGGACCAGCGCCAAGAATGGTTATATCGTAATTTTTAGTATCGCTCATTTTCGAATGATCACCGGAGTTTTCAACTTCCTGGAACACCCCGCAGCTTCGCCGGCAACGGCCGCAAAATGATTCTGGGAGTAATATTCTGATCTTATTTTAATCGTTGGCAGATTCAACAGTGAAGTACAACACTATATGTTATTGTTTATAGACAAGTTATCAATATCCGGTCTGCCGTGTCTCGTTCCTTTTCAGGAATTAAACTCCTTTGGGTAAATATTTTTTAAGATGCTATAGAATCGGAAATTACTTGGCTCTGGCCGCATCCAGCCTGGCGGCAATGGCTTCCTTAGGCATGGCGCCAATCAGGGTATCTATGATCTGGCCGTTCTTGAATATCAGCATGGTGGGAATGCTCCGGATCCCGAACTGTCCTGATTTTTCCGGGTTGGCGTCCACGTCCACCTTGGTTATCTTGACCTTTCCCTGGTAGTCGTTGGATAATTCTTCTACGATCGGTCCCACCATCCGGCAGGGCCCGCACCAGGACGCCCAAAAATCAACCAGCACCGGGATATTGGACTTTAAAACCTCCTGGTCAAAGTTGATGTCGGTTAGATGTATTGCCCCCATTTTAAGATCTCCCGTATATTTATTGATTGATTTTGTTATCTGTAAATTTACCTGTATGCCAATATTATCGTTTATGGGTCCCATCTCTACTCCGGTAAAATTATATAGGTTCAAGTTTAGACCAATTTTTAAGCAAAGTCAAGGGACATTATCAAAAATCCTTTAAATCGGTTGGACTGGCCGGGGAAAGAAGAGATTATTGTAAAAACATATTGACTTAGCTTAAAGTTTATGTTATCTTAAACTTTCAATTACGGAGAATAGCGACTGATGAATAAGTGCCCGTTCATAACATTCAAGCAGGTGGTTAAAAAGCTTAAGTACGACGCCGACGACAAGCTGCTGGAGGAAAAGGAGCATCCTTTGTCTGAGCTGCGGGACTGCCTGGGCGCCGAATGCGAGATCTTCGACGCCGAGGCCCAAAAGTGCTCGCTGCCGGTGATCAATAAAAAGATGCGTAAGCCGGACGAGCTATCGGAGGAGGCTGGTAAAACCGGATCGGTCGTGGCCGAGCTTAAGGAGATCAAGGAGAACACCGCCGCCACCCTGCTTCATATACTGAAGAAGACCGACGCCACCAACGAGGCCATCGACCGGCTGGCCGAGGCCGTCAAAAACTCCCTGTCCGCAAAGGGCGGCGAAGGGCAGGCTTTGGACCTTTCGGAACTGAAACAACCTTTGAGCCAGATCAGCGAGAAACTGGCGGACTTGCCCGAAGCCGACCTGTCCCAGGTCCACCAGCTGTTGGCCGGGCTGACCGAAGAACTCAAGATATCCCAATCCAAATTCAGCGATATTCTGGAACTGACTTTGGAGGATCAGCAGAAAAGGGCGGCCCAGGAAGCCCAGCAGGCCCAGGACGGAGACAAGTTGGGCGCCAAGCTGGATGCCATAAAGGAGGCCTTGGCCGGACGGCAGGAAAACGGCCAGACGGAAGAGCAGCTGGCAGCCATCAAGGAAGCCCTGACCCAAAGCCAGGAAAAATTTTCCAGCATACTGGAATTAATGCTGGAGGACACCCAGCGGCAATCGGAACAGAACTTGAGCCTTACCCAGATGCTTTCCGGGTTGGTCCGAGGCCAGCAGGAGCTTAAGGAACAGCAGGTCAGCCTGGCCGAGAAATCACTGACAGAACAGTCAGCCCATGCCGGCAAACTGGTCTTGGCTTTGGAGCAGATGGTCTCTGGTATAAAGACTCTGGCCGAGTCAAAACCAGGCGACAATCTGGAGGCGGTGGAACAGCGGCTGGCCCAGGCCCAGGAGGCCTTGCTGGCCGTATTGGAGGCCCAGCGCAACGAACAGCGCCAGGCGGGCAATGAGCGCCGCCTCAGGCAGGCCGAGGAGAACAACGACCGGGGCGTAATGCTTTATTACCGCCGGGAGCTTTCCGGGGCCGAAGCCCAGTTCAAAAAAGCCATAGACATCCGTCCGGATTTTTACGAAGCATTCAACAATCTTGGCCTGGCCTTAAGCGATCAAGGCCGGCGCGAGGAAGCGGTGGCCGCCTTCAAAAAAGCGGTGGAGCTCTCTCCCGAAGCCCCTGAGGCCTATAACAACCTGGGCTGCCTTTACAAGGGAAAAAAGGATTACCAGCAGGCGGTGGAGTATTTCAACCAGGCCATCGCCCGGCAGGCCGATTATTCGCTAGCCTATCTGAACCTGGGAACGGCCTACGAGGAGATGGAAAAATTCGACCTGGCCATCAAGTCCTGGGAAAAGGTGCTGGCGGTTCAGCCCACCAACGACGAAGCCCGGCGCAAAGTATCCATTTACCGGGCCAAACGGACATAAGAATGGATGAGGCCTTAAAAAAAATAGAACAGGCTCTGGAGTCGGAACGAACGGCCAGCCGGCTCAAGGAACTTCTGCCGCAGTCCAAGGAGGCTGCCAAGTCGCCTGAGCAGGCCATGGGGATCATTCATTACGCCAAGGCTCCGGCCGAGCCGGCCATCCAAAACCAGCCGGAGGTCCAGGTGGAAGCTCCCCGCCGCTTTGAGCCGCCGCCGGAAATCGATCCGGCAGCCAAAATAGGCGTGGGCGCCCGGGAGTTCACTCTAGATGAGCTGGGAACTGATTCCCAGCCCAATAAAGACCCCCTGATGGGCCAGATATTAAAATCCTCCACCTTCAGGGAGATGACTTTGGATGATCTGGAAACTCCGGACGAAGAAGGAAAATAATTTTTTCTCTTATCATGAGCTCAGATGCCGATGTAAAAGACTGGGGAATTTATAAGGTAAGGTAAGCAATTTACTTTTGATCGTAGCAAACATTTTATTTGAAAACATAGCTTGACTTCTTCCGCCGTTTATACTACACTATTACCGGGAACCAACAAGAACTTAACCCAAAAACAAAAGGAGAAACGGAAATGAAAAAGTCACTATTTTGCATCGTTGCAATTCTTTTCTTTGTGACGGGTCTAAATGCTTCCTCCTCAAAGATTGCAGATTACACTTACAAAATAGAAATGGAATTAATACCCGCGAGACCTAAAATAGGTCAAGTTATTAATGTAAAATGGAAAGTAAGCGGCGACAAAAGCGCTACGAACGCCTACGCTTCCATTAACACATTTGGCGCTCCGGCGGAAATAGTGGAAATAGTTTCACCCCTTAAAGGCAACGGCACCGTAGATAATGAAAACAAGGGGATTAAGTTTAGCATAACCAAAGGGGAGGTAAAAACATTTGAAGCAAGTATTATAATACATTCTGCCCCGCATGCTTTATTATATAATAAAGCTAAAAGCGTTGGTTTTTCACTCGGCGTTCTTTCATATGACAAAATTAACGGCAAAGGTATTGGCGTTTGCGCAGACCCAAGGAAACAGCTATATCTCATTGATAAAGCTACTGGCCAATTAGGCACATTATCTGATTGGGACGAAATGGTCAATGGGCCACTCAAATTACGTAAAATATTTTGGAAATATAATCATATAGACGGTGAATGGTTAAATGTGCCAGACCAGAGTTTTGAAATAACCAACAGACAAATTGCCGCCAATATGAAAACATTAGAACCAGCACTCACCGATTCTGAAGCATTGTGCCTTCACGCAGATAACATAAAGCTAATAGTCAATGCTGTGGGGGACCCCAAAGCCACGGATGATGAAAGAATAAAAATTCTCTTAAGCAAAGGTTGGTTAAAGGCTCAAAGGGAAGGATCCAGCGTAAAAGAGAAATGGTTTATAAATTTTATAAAAAGCAATAATGGTAAATGGGATAGGAGTAGTACAGACCCCCAATTTTTTCGTGATGATGTTAATAATGGTGCTATTGTTTGCAATAGTAGTGGGGGGGATGGTTCTAAACTTTCGACGACGTTCGTAGGTTATTGGAAATATCAAGATCATATATATGATCTTGATAAATTGCAATTTGCATACAACGTGAAGCCGGTTAAGAATGCTGAGGTTGGTATAAGGGCCTATTGGTCTGGTCAAGGCGCAATATGGGTTGGCTGGGGGACGACTGGTGATGATGGTTCTTTTACTATCTCAACCGAGCTAATACCAAGTGGGGCTACAAGCGTTAGGGCATATCCCATTCTTTTCACGTGGGGGCCAGATCGTTTTAGTGAACTGCTTAAAGTGTCAGACCCAGTTTCCCTTTTCAGTACTTGGCGCAGTCCGCGGGATACAACAATATGGTTTGAGCCCCGTAGTGATAGTCCTTTAGCAAATGTACTTGCACCGGGTGGTCTTTGTGATTTCGGCATTTGCTGGCCAGAAACAACTACGAGCGTTCGTCATCAACCCAAAAGTGGTGCAGTTAATATTTATTCTACTTTGTATGAAGCCAGAAATTTCAATTCACCTGCACCCGATAGAGAATTGCGCGTATTTTGGGAGCCGGGATACGACAGCACTACACATTACAAATGGACTCCGGAACATATTTTTGTAAATGGTGACACCGCCATGATCTCTGCTGGTGGTTCTGACGAATGGGATGATGATGTCATTCTTCACGAATACGGACATTTTTTAAACGATTATTATGCATATATTGACCAATCCAAGTTCGATAAAATTGCTCCTGTACATGATTGGTGGACAAACGATGTTATATATACAACAACGGCTTATGTTGAAGGCTGGGCAAATTATTGGTCAAGCCGTTGTCGTGTTGGTTCCGGTTTTGATACCCTGATAATAAATACATTAGGCGGCCTATCGGTTCTTTACGACCAATCAGACTATAAAAACATTGAAAATCCTTGGGACTACAGGGGTAATTCAGTTTATACCTTCCAGCCAGGGCCTTTCTGTGAAGGCTCTCTGTCCGGTATTTTGTGGGATATTTATGATGGGTTTGACGAAATACCGTATCCCAATGATAGCCTTTTTGCGGATTCACTTTCGCTTGGTACGGGCTATATTTGGGATATTTTTGATAATTATCATGCTTATGACACATGCCATAGCTATTCAATAGGCAGTTTTTTAAGAGGCTGGAAAAATCCTCCGGCTCACCCCGCCGAAAGCTATGAGCATTATGACGGCATGGAAAGTATTTTAGCCCATCACGGGGTGGATATTCCATTGAGACCTAAGTCGCTTACAAGCACATGCGATTCGGCCTATCCCTGGTCTTCGGCGTTATCTTGGAAGCCGGGTTCTTCGGGCGGCGCTAAATCAGCCCCATCCAAATCAAGCGCCGTGGGTTATAATATTTACCGGTATGATTCATTGGTCACGCACTACTATAAAATCAATGCTAACTTGGTTACAGACACAAATTACGCCGACAATACCGTACAAGAAAACACCACCTATTTTTACCGTATCACGGCGGTTGATTCCGCCGACGAGGAAAGCTTCTATTCAAACACTTCCGCTGTTAGAATACCTCATATACAGTTTCTC
This sequence comes from candidate division TA06 bacterium, assembly GCA_016208585.1. Taxonomy (NCBI): domain Bacteria; species candidate division TA06 bacterium. The sequence continues at coordinate 9,415 of JACQXR010000165.1, forward strand.
ACAAAAGTTCCGTATGCCACCGGGTATAATAATAACGCCAAATTAATTTACGATCCCGTTAATTCAAATATGCATTTGATTTACCAAGGCCCCTATGTTGTCTCAACTTCTGATTATAATTTATTTTACACCAACTCTACGGATGCCGGCCATTCTTGGGCTGTTGATACTGCCATAGGTTGCGGCCGCAATCCGGTTATAGACCTTGACACTTCCGGCCATCCTTGCGTTGCCTGGGGCGGCGGCGCTGGCCCCATAAGTTTTGTTCGCAAAACGTCACCTTGGCTGCCAATTGTGTTGCCGCAGGTTTGCACAATTTCGCGCGTAAGTATGGCAATAGACCATACCGACACTGCTTTTGTGTGTTATGCAGGTTATAACCTTCCGGTAAACGAGGAAACTGACGAAGGTGAAATACAGTTGGTTAAGTTCCCTGTTGTTAACGCAACGGTTGCTGTTGTAGAAACGTTGGCCCTTTCAGGCAAAACCCCAATGTTGGCCATTGATGACAGCAATAACGTCCATTTAGTATATGTAGCTGCGTATGAAATATATTATCTTGCCCGAATTGCTGGCGTTTGGGGAACGCCCATCAATCTTTCCCAATCATCCCTTGTTGCCCAGCATCCTATGATTAATGTTTATGGCGATAAGTTGAGCGTTACCTGGGAAGAAAACAACGGCGGCCAATACGATATCTATAACAGGATATTGATCATTTCGGCCAACACTTGGACGACCGCCGAAAATATAAGCAATAATACCTCAAATTCTATTAACCCTGTTACTACAATGGCTGGCTATGCTTATTGGGCCGATGATTCCAGCGGCACATATCAAATATATCGCAAGAGATATATTGACGGCGCGGGCTGGCCAGACAGCACCAAGCAAAGAATAACTACTGATGACAGCCTTTGCAACTACCCCCAGGCAACGTTTAGCCAAACAATAGATACGACCAAAGCATTTGTAATATGGACACAAAACGAGGCTATTCCTTTTAAAGTCAGGTTTGACAAGTCTGTCGTTCAACCCGTAGCTAAAATTTATATTGACGGAGGACAGGTGCTTGCTTCGCCCTTCAACATCAGCCGGGACGGCTACAAAGTATTCGGTCCGGCATCATATCAAAGCATTGATTACGGCGCAGAAGAAGTGGCTTACAAGTTTGACAATCTAAACAGCAATAAAGACTACAAAGTATCCGTAACCTATTATTTTGAAAATGTTGAAAGCAATGCCAAAGGCCAGTCTAACAAACCCATCTGGCATGAACAGCTAAAAGTAGACAAACAGACCGTAGCCACCACCAAGGTCAAAGCCGGCCAGCCCACTACTGTTGAAGTTTTGGTGCCGCGGCAATGGTATGCCAAAGATGGGAGCATTGTATTGACGGTTAAAAACATCAATGGCAAATATGCTATGGCTACCGATGTCAAATTGTATGAGTTCAGCAAGCCAACTTCTACTGAAAAGACTGATGGCGGAACCCAAACCGCTTTTACCGCTCCCGTAACATTGCCGTTGATTAACCAATTATGCCAAAATGCGCCGAATCCCTTTGGCAGCCAGCCGACCACTATTCAGTATGCGGTAACCAAGCCGGGGAATGTAAGCCTTAAGGTTTACAATATTTCCGGGCAGTTGGTAAAAACTTTGGTGAACGAAAGTAAGCAGCCTGGGTATTACAATGTAAGCTGGAACGGCAAGGACGAAGCCGGAAAGCAAGCAGCTTCTGGCGTTTATTTCTACCGCATCCAGGCCAATGGGTTTGACAACACCAAGAAGCTGGTGGTACTGAAATAACATTGAACCCATTATTCCCAAAAGGCCAAAGCAAAATGCTTTGGCCTTTTAAAGACAGGTTTTTAAAATCTGTCTTTTTTTATTCCTCTTATTTGTTTTCGGTTGATTTGCCCGGCATTATTTCTTTTCTACCGTCAATCCCGGAATATTGATCTTGGTAATGGCTGTGTCCGTGGCCATGGCAACGATGTAGTTCCGGGGCTTCAACAGGCGTTGGGCGGACTGCAGCAGATCTTCCTTGGTGACCTTTTGAATGGCTTCCAGGTCCTTGATTACCTGATCGGGGCTTAAGCCGTAAAGTTCGGCCCCTAATATTTGTCCGGCGATCTGTTCGTTGGTTTCGTAACGGAAAGGATAGCTGCCCCGGAAATAGGCTTTGGCCTCCAGCAATTCCTGGTCCGAAACCGGCTCTTTTTGGATCCGCTCTATTTCCAGCAGCATGGTTTTAAGGGCGGTATCGGCGGTCTGGCATTTGGTCTGAACGGTAAAAGCATAGGGACCGTAGTCCAGCCGGGGGGAAAAGTAAGAATCAACGTCGTACGCCAGGCCCTGCTGCACCCTGATTTTGGTAAAGAGACGGGAAACAAAACCTCCGCCGCCCAGGATGTAGTTCATCAGCCGGGCCGCCTGATAATCGGGATCGAGGCGCTTGGGGCCCAGAAAGCCCAGCACCACATAGGCCTGGCTGATGGGCCGATGGATCATCTGCAGGCCGGGCCGATTGATTTTGGGAATCTGATCAAAAATTACGGGCGGAACTTCCGCTTTTAGCCAGTTTTTGGTCAGTTTTTTTAAAAGCTCCGAAATCTTGGCCGGTTTGATATCCCCCACTACGGCGATCACTGTATTGTTGGGAACGAAATATTTCCCGTGGAAAGAAACGATGTCGGAAGCCCCGATCCTAGCCAGAGCCGCCTCCTGGCCATAGACCGGACGGCTGTAGGGATGGCCTCGGTACAGCAGGGAATCGAAGGCCTGGCGGCCGATGGTCTCAGGCTGGTCCCGGTCGTCCTGGATATTGGATAATAGCTGGTTGCGAAGCCGTTCCACCTCAGCCGAGTCCACCTTGGGGTTCTGCAGCAGATCCATGAATACCGGCAAAACCTGCCCCAGATCCCGGCTCAAAAAGGCCAGCGAAAAATATGAGGCGTCGTAATCACAACTGTTTTCGTATACCGCCCCCATCCAATCGAACATCTGGGCTATGTCCTGGGCGGTCCTGATCTTGGTCCCCTTGTCAAGGATCTCGGCAGTAAAGTTGGCTAGGCCCGGCAGTTCCCCAGGGTCGCAGGCGCTGCCGCCACGGATCATGGCCTTGACCACCACCACCGGCAGGTTGTGCCTTTCCACCACCAACAGGGTCAGACCGTTGGCTAGCACGGTTTTTTGGGGCCGGGGCGGTTTCCAGTATGTTTGGGCCTGCAACCGGCCGAAGGAAGCAATGAGGATCAAAGATAATACAACAGATGATATCTTGCTTTTCATTTTATTTCTCCTGTCCCTTTACGGCCTGGGGAACAAGCGTGGCCACGGTGCGGTTATCGGCCGTAAGGTATTTTTGGGCTGCCTGTTTTATGTCTTCGGGCGTCACTTTTTCCAGGTCCTTGAGGTATTTATTGACGTCATGCCAGCCGTGCCTGGTGGCGGCCGACCCCAGCTGCTCGCCCAGCCCGGCATTTCCCTGCCGGGAAAAGATATAGCCCGCCCTCTTCTGATTCCTGGCTTTCTCCAGCTCCCCGGCAGTGACGCCTTCCTTCTTGACCTTCTCCAGCTCGGCGTAAAGGCTCTGCTCCAGTTCCAGCGTGCTACGGCCGGCGATGGGCGCGGCATAGAGCATGAACAGGCCGGGATCCCTCCGGGCGTCGTTGTAGGACTCGGCATAAAGGGCCACCTTCTGCTGGTAGACCAGGCTTTGGTAAAATCTGGAGCTCTGTCCTTCGGAGAGGATGCCTAAAAGCAGGTCCAGCACGACCTCGTCGTATGAGCCCGAGGTGCATCCATGGTAGGCGATTATCAGCAGCGGCGTCTGGGCTTGCCTCTGCACCGTCACCCGGCGTTCGCCCCGCTGCTCCGGTTCCACAGTGCGGACCCCCGGGGGCGGCTTGGCCCCACGGGGAATATCACCGAAATACTTCTGCACCTGCTGGACCGCAGCCCCCGGCTTGATGTCACCGACGATCACGCAGGTGGCGTTGTTCGGCGCATAATAGGTGTCATAATAGCTGCGGAGGTCGTCCAGGGTCATGGCTTTCAAATCGGACATCCAGCCTAAAGTGGGGATTCCATAGGGATGGGCCATGAAGGCGGCAGCTTCAGTCTCCTCCACCAGCCGGCCCCAGGGGGAGTTCTCCCGAAGCCGCCGCTCCTCCATTACCACCTGGCGTTCGGATTCGAACTCCAGCGAATCTAACTTGAGGTCGTGCATCCGCCCGGCCTCCAATTCCATCATCTGGGGCAGGAACTCCACCGCAATGTTCTCATAGTAAAAAGTGTAATCTTTGGATGTAGAACCATTGGCGTGGCCCCCGTATTTCTGGATTATCCTTGTAAAATCTTCAGGGCCAATTTTACCAGAGGCCTTGAACATCATGTGCTCCAGCAGATGTGAGATCCCGGTGATGCCCGGCCGTTCGTTGCGCGAGCCCACCCGGTACCAAACCTGGAAGCTGGCGATGGGCAGATCGTGCTTTTCCAGCACCAATATCTTCAGGCCGTTGGCCAGGCTGTCTTCATAGACCGCCAGGGTGTCCAAAGCCAAAGCGTAGTTTAGACCCAAGCATAGTAATAGGGTTATCAGGGCCAGTTTTTTGGACATCAATGCTCCTTATGTGATAGGTGGCACTGTAAATGCACCAGAAGTTGGTCGAACATCTGCCCGTACTTTGTGGGGAACGGAGCGGTTATTTTATCAGAATTAGAGCTTATCCTCAAATAACAATTTGGGCATAAACGGCCCAACTGCGCAAATGCTACGTCGGGCGGACTGCAAAACCGCCATACTTTAGTCACGCTCATTCACCGTATCGCGGTAGGATCCGCTTCACTCGCATTCCTCGTCTGGCATGGTTCGACAGGCTCACCACATGTCTTTTCGCTCGTTTATGCTGCTCCAAAGCTTATTTAAGAATAAACATTTATTATAATTCCCTAATCCCAAAAAATCAAGGGTAGCCCCAGCGCAGGCTTCCCCCGTCCCGATATCAGGCGGCAAGACATTTGACCCCCTTTGGCGGCAACTCACCGGAAAAGCGCTATCATCAGGCAAACGACGAGATACGAGATGGGCACCGCATAGCGGCAGAAATGATCGACGGTCTTGGATCTCTGCTCCCGGCCGGAGTTGAACAGCCACAGGGAAATGGTAGATTCGGCAATGGACAAAAAGACGAATATGAAGGTAGCCATGTGCAACTGGTCGGCAATGGTCATGATGTTGGTGTCCGGCAGGGACGAGGTTATTACGTACTGGCTGGCCACCGCCGCAAAGATCCCGCCCACCCCCAACCCGAACCGGGGATCCAGGTCGGTGGGCCTGATGAAGAAGGCCAGAAAGGCGATAAAGGCGGCTATGAACATTCCGAACAGCAATTTTATAAAATAGCCTGCGCCCGGCCGGATCACCCGGACCGAGCAGTAGAATCGGGAAAATATAGACTGGTTTTCCACCGGCAGCGAAGGGTCGCCGTAATTGGTGGCATAGGTATAGGGGACCACCCCAAAATAGAACTTGTCCAGAGACCAGCCGGGGATCCTTACCTCCGGGCTTTTGCCCAAGTTACCAGCGTCCAGTATGTAGACCAGAGTCCCGGTTTCGTTCTCCCCGTCCTCGATCTGCACTGTCAGCGCGTGGTCGTCGAAGGGAAAGGCGGAGACGTCCCAGTACTGGGTCATCACCGCCGAGACCCGGCTGAAGGCGTAGTTGATCTCTTTGTCTTTTGACCGGTAGGGCTCCGATTTGAAGGTCTTTTCGCCTCCCACGATCTCAAAACTCTTGATTGGATCCAGATCCTTATTCTTCCAGCGAAACCAAAGGTAGAAGTCAACCGAAAATTTATTGTCCCTTAAGGAGACGTCATAGATCCGGTTGACGTAAATTCCGACAAAGACCGAATCCGGGCCGGTGGCGGGCGGGGCAGCCGCAGCCAGCCCGGCACATAGGGACAGCAAAGCGCAGGATGAAAGGATTATTTTTTTCATTATTCGGCCGTGATGGCAGTTTGTTCAAAGTAGCATTTATCGTTCAACTGAGCCCTTCGGTTGGTTCGACTTCGCTCGCCACAGGTATGCTCAGGGTAAACCATGCACTGAATCCGCCTGCGGCGGATGAATGTGTCTGCCGAAGTCCGTAGTCCTGTTATTAGTTTAACATTTCAATATTTATGTGTCAAGCAATATATTTGGATTTTGGGGTTTTGACATTTGATTCATTTTCAATACCCCGACCGCTTGCGGCGGGGTCATTCTCCAAGGGCACACCCAGCAAGGGCACTTCGTCAATGTCCAGGTCATCGGCGTTGAATTCACGGATGACTATCCGGGGGCTTAGTATGGGCAATTCGATGTCGTATTTCAGTTTCTTCTCGTTGACGAAAATGGTGGTCAGGCTCAAATCCTTTCCGGCCTCGAATTCGGCGAACTTTATGCCCTCCAACTGCTCCAATTCTTCCAGTATCTGGGTCAGGCCCGGCGGCCCGATGACCTCCAGGATATTGATGGCCGACTGGTTGGGGTCGGCACTGGCCGGTTCGTTGGGGAACATTTTTCTCAAGCCCCGGCCAATCACCTGTTCGGCCAGCACATTCCTGTGGCCGCCGTAGGGCCTTAAGCCTACGATGACGTTGACGTTGCGCACATCCCAGCCCTCGTTAAGCATCATGGTGCTGACAATGGCGCTGTGGGGGTTTTGGTTGGAGTCAATGGTCTTGGCGAATTCCCGGGCCTGGGGGATGGATTCCTTCTTGATCTCGCCGGTGCTGTCGGTGTGTATTAAAAGTGTCTTGCCCTTGAGGTCGGGCACGGCGTTGACATAGCGGTATATCTCGTCCGCCTCGTCGTTATTGGAGCACTGAAAGAATATCACCGGCTTCTTGTTCAGTTCTGTCAGGGCCTTTTTGTATTCCCGCCAGCGCCGGATCCCGGCGTCTATCCAGGCCCGGTAACGCTCCACCGCTTTTTTTGAAGCTATCTCCTCGGCCTTTTTGACGATGCCCCTTAAAGGGTGCTTGACTATGTTCTGCTCTATGGCCTCCCTTAGGGTGAAGTCGGAGATGATCCAGGGAAACAAGGCCCCGTTCTCGTTGCGGGGCGTGGCCGAAAAGTCCAGCTCCATGTTTATGCCCCGGCCATGATCCTTCTGCAGTTTTTTGTGGAGGTTTAAAAGTATCTTCTTCCATTCCTTTCCACGTTGTAAATATGGTGGACCTCGTCCTTTAGAATAGCGATGTTGGGGCAGAGCGATAGTACTTCCCGAATACGGTTCTCTTGGTAGATGTCGCTGACGTTGCGGACCTGGGGCAGGGCCATCAGGCCGTCCACGTATTCCTCGGTCTCCTTGCCCTTGCCCTCCCGTTTTTCCAGCTGCTGGATATTGGTAAGGAACAGCACGCCCACAGGGACCACGTGGATCGGGTCTTCCTTGGTTATGACCTGCAGGTTGAAATCGTCCTCCCACTCCGGCGGTATCAAAGGCAGTTGTTTGAAAACCTTTCCGGCCACGAAATCCCGGCACAGCCGGTCGTAGATTACATTCTTCTCACCGGCTATCAGCAGGAACTTTGAGGTATAGTCTTCGGACTTTTCATATTGGTGGTTCAAGTACTGCCAGACCATGCACAGGGCCATGACGAATGTTTTGCCACTTCCGGTGGCCATTTTAAAGGCGTAAAGCGGGTATTGGTCGAACGAGGGGTCATAGCCCATTATCGGCCCCTCGCCGAAATCGCGGGCCAGGTCTATGAAATTGCGTTTTTTAAGGACTTCGTAGGTGTAGATCAGGGTTTCGATGGCCTCGCGCTGGGCGAACCAATAGGAAAAGGGTTAGCCGAAGGCTAGGTAGTCTTCGGAGAACCAGTATTGCAGAAGGCGCTGGGTGGTGGGCGTAGCGCCCTGGTAGTTGCCCTCGCGCCAGCAGACTGTGTCATAATAAGAGAGGAAATGACAAACAATGCCGAATATGCTATAATTACCTGTAATAGAAAAAGGAGCAGGCCATGGCATATCGGCATGGAGATCGCAATCAATGTACGATGTTTCCCAAAAGCATCGAGGA
>JACQXR010000166.1 GCA_016208585.1 candidate division TA06 bacterium
TCGCCACTGATTTTCCCGTGCAACTGTACAATCCGCTCTGGCGTCTGTTCCTGCCCCCCGCCGATTATGCCCGCTTCAGGGCGGAGCCTAATCCATTCAGACCTCGCAAATCAGAGTTCAGCGAGGCGTCCGGTGTGCCCAATTGACGCTATTCCGCAATAAAACTGGACATTCAGGCATAACAAATAGTTGGACAGTATTTTCTTCATATCTTTGTTTTTAAAAATTTAATAATAAAATTTGTATAATTTTATTTAATATTAGCCTTCCCTGTGGTAGTATCGGTCATCTCGTTAACCACTGCGCAGGTGACCCATGCAACAGCAAGTACTGTTTAAGGACGAAAAGCAAAAGGGGGCTCGATTTGAGCTGGGCGCGGGCCTGACTTTGGAAGCAATTGACAGAGGCGGGAAGCAAGCCGGGGCGGTCATCCTTTACCGGCAAGGGGTCTTCATCAAGAAAGCCGATCTTTCCGACGCAGTGGCCAGGCGGCTTTTTATTGTCGAGGCAGTTGAGTTGGGCGCCGGCAAGTCGCGGTTGGCCGTGGCGCTGGGCATCAGCCGCCAGAGCATCCATAACCAGATCGAAATCAAGAAGCATTTTGGCCAGGAGGGGTTGATCCAGGGCTACAACCCGGCGGCAAGCAAAAGCAGGCGCCGGCAGCGCCAGTTGCACCAGCAAGAGCGCGGCAGTGGCAACAAGTCCGTGGAGGTAGCGCAAATCCGGGCAAGAGAACGTGAAGAGCGGGAGGCCAAGCAGCTCAAGCTTGAGTTTTCCTTCACCGCTGGCCGGCAGCGGGTGGAGGCGGCCGAGCAGCCCTTTGCCGAGGAGCATGACTGGGAGGCCAGCCGTTATGCCGGGGCGTTTCTGTATCTGATGGCCCTGGCCAAGCAGTGGAACTGGCTTGAGCTGGTGATGGGCTATTTTGGGGCGGCCTACAAGATCTTCATGGTCTTTGTCTTGATGGCGGCCGCCAATATCGGCTCCATCGAGCAGTTGAAGAATGTGCGGGTACGCGAAGCCGGCATCGTGCTGGGGATAAGGCGGGTTGCCTGCAAGCCGATAGTTTGGGAGTGGTTTTATAGCGCGGCACAGTTACAGGTCTCGCAGTTTTTACGGGCGGATTTTTTTCGCTATCAGCTCCGCGCCGGCCTGGTTGGGCTCTGGATGTGGTTTTGTGATGGCCATCTTTTGCCATACACCGGCAAGCATCAGCTCCGCTCGGCCTACAACACGCAACGGCGCATGCCGGTACCCGGTCGGACCAACATGGTGAGCTGTGATGGCAGCGGCCGGGTGGTGGATTTTGAGATACAGGAAGGCAAGGGGGATCTTCGTGCACATATAGTGGCATTAGGGAAGAAATGGGCCGGCGAAGTGTCACGCCGGCCAGTCATGGTATTTGACCGGGAGGGCAGTGGCGAGGAGTTTTTCGCAAGCCTTGTCAAGGAGAGGACCCCCTTTGTGACCTGGGAAAAGCATGCCGACGCCGACAAACTTGCAGCCCTTGAAGAGAGCAGGTTTATCACGGAGTTTATCTTCAATGGCAAGCAGTACGGTGTCTTTGAGGAGGAAAAGAGCTTCACCGTCGGCCCGCAACCCGGTGAGACGCAAGGCCATGAGGTGACGCTCAGGCGCATCTACGTGTGGAACAAGACCAGCAAACGCAGAGCAAGCGGACTTGCCTGGAGCGGCACCATGAATATGAGCACGCAAGAGTGCGCGCAAGCGATCTTGAGCCGCTGGGGGGCCTCTGAAAATACATTCAAGCACCTCAATGATCGCCATCCATTCCATTATCATCCTGGTTTCAAGTTGGTGGAAAGCGATCGCCAGGACATTGCCAATCCGGAGATCAAGAGGAAGGAGAACCTTATCGCCGGGATCAAGAACGGACTCAACAAGCTTTACAAGAAGCTGGTAAAAGCCAAGGCGGCCACGAAGAAGGACGGCACGCCTCGCGGCAACAGTGTCAGGCAACGGCTGGAGAGCACCATCGCCGGACAAGAGTCCGCGCTCGCAACTGCCCAGGAAGAAAAAAAACTGCTGCCGGAGCGTGTAGATGTCTCAGGCCTTGAGAATTACAAATCGATCAAGCGGGTTGACGATGAGGGAAAATATCTGTTTGATTTTGTGACAGCTTCGGTCTGGAATGCCCGCAAGCAGATGGTAGACTGGCTACGGCCGCACTTCGATGCGGAAAATGAACTGGTGGATCTGTTTTATGCAATCACCAATTGCCAGGGCTGGATCAGATCAACCAAGACAGAGGTCACGGTACGGCTTGAGCCGTTGCAGCAGCCCAGACGGCGGCTCGCCCAGGAGCAACTCTGCCGCAGGTTGACAAACCTCGGTGCCCGCACCCCCGCCGGGAAGTGGCTTGTAGTTGAAGTCGGTGAGGGGCCAGTATGAGTGTCCAAAAAAAAGGCCGGTTTTGTCGGCCTGTTGTCGAGGTCTGGATTGATCGGAGAAAGAAAAATGATCGCGCCGCCAGCCATCCCGCAGAGGATAACGATCAAAAATAATTGATGGACA
>JACQXR010000167.1 GCA_016208585.1 candidate division TA06 bacterium
TATCCAAGCTGATAGCGGTGTTTGAGATACATCATCCGAAGATATGTTTCTATCGGCGTGCTGTTCCGCCCGGTGTTCAGTTTCTTAAATGTCCGGTGTTTCCTGAAATACGGCAACAGAAAACGATCGTCGTCCAAGAACTGATCGACGATTTTTAATTCCTGGCTGAGAGCCAGTATTTCCGCGGGCATCAGCGTTTCCCACACTTCGCGTTGTTGTTGGCTTCGTAATCGCAGCATTTTTTCCCTCCCTTATTGGACATAATTATACCACTTTCGCACCGCCAATGGAAGAAAAAATCTTGATTTTACTGCATTTGGATTGCTAGTTTTTCAGGGAGAATTAATACTTACCCACCCAAAACAATTCCTTTTGTATCGATAAATCTGCGAAAATCTGGGAAATCTGCGAATGGAAAAGAACTGAGTTACTTGGCCGGGATCAGGCCGTTCTGCTGGATGGTCTGCTGACCCTCGGGAGAAATTATGTAGTTGATGAAACTTTTAACCTCGCCCTCGGGCAGCCCCTTGGTCAAAAGAAATATGGGGCGCACCAGCATGTATTTCTGGGCCATGATGCATTCGGTGGTGCATTGCTGGCCGTCTATCTGCACCGCTTTGATTTTGTCATTTAAAAGCCCGTGGGAGAGATATCCTATTGCGCCGGCATCGTTGGCCACGGTTTCCCGGATAGTGCCGTTGGAATCCTGGATCAGGGCGTTCCCGGTCAGGTCTATTCCGGTGACTATCTGTTCAAAGGAAGTCCTGGTGCCGGAGCCGGCCTCGCGCGAAACCACGGTAATGGCCTTGTCGGTTCCGCCCGCTTCCTTCCAGTTCTTTATCTTTCCGTTGAAGATGTCCCGGACCTGTTTGGTGGTCAGGTTATTCACTTTGTTGGCCGGGTTGACCACCACCGCAATGCCGTCCCGGGCTACTATGGTCGCACTCAGGTCCTTGGCCTCCGGAGGCAGCTTGACTAGGTCGGCCATGCCGATCTGAGCCGCTCCGGACAAAGCCGATTGTATCCCCACCGCCGAGCCGCCGCCCTGGACCGTTATGTTGACATCGGCATGCCCGGTCATGTATTGCTCGGCCAGCTTTTCGGCGAAAGGCTGGAAGGCGGTGGAGCCGGCCAGGGTGATGCTTTGTCTGTTCTTGCCGCAGCCGGCTGTAAAAACAAATGCTGCCGAAAGCAGCATATATAATGCTTTCTTTTCCATGTGGTTCCTGACTCCTTTTTATGTTTTATAATTGTTAACAATATATAAAACACATTTGAACCACAGGTTAATTCATTGTTAAATCCGTGTTAAATCACTGTCACTTAAAAAATGTTTGGTCTTATTTCATCCGAACCTACCGGTGATGTATTCCTCGGTGGTCTTGTTTTGGGGGTTGGTAAAGATGGTCGCCGTGTCTCCGTACTCTATAAGTTTGCCCAGCATTAAGAATGCCGTCTGGTCCGAGACCCGGGCCGCCTGTTGCATGTTGTGGGTTACGATGACGATGGTGTATTTTTCCTTTAGTTTGAAGATCAGTTCCTCGATCTTGGCGGTAGCTATGGGATCCAGGGCCGAGGCCGGCTCGTCCATCAGGATAACTTCCGGCTCCACCGCCAAGGCCCTGGCGATGCAGACCCTCTGCTGCTGTCCGCCTGAAAGCTCCATGGCCGAGCACTGCAGCCGGTCCTTGACCTCGTCCCAGATGGCGGCCTCCTTTAACGAGCGCTCCACCACTTCCTCCAGCCTGCCCTTGGAAAAGCTATTCTCCCCCATCCGCAGCCCAAAAGCCACGTTTTCGTAGATGGACTTGGGAAAGGGGTTGGGCCGCTGGAAGACTATCCCCACCTTGCGCCGCAGCTCCACCACGTCTATGTTCCGGTCGTAAATGTCCTCCCCGTCCAGCATTATCGCTCCCTCCACCACTACCCCGTCGATCAGCTCATTCATCCGGTTTATGGAGCGCAGCAGGGTTGACTTTCCGCAGCCCGAAGGCCCTATGATGGCGGTCACCATTTTTTCGGGGATGTCCATGGAAATGTCCTCCAGGGCCTTGGTGCGGTGGTAGTAAAGGCTGAAATCCTTTATCTCCAAACGGTTGTTTCCGGTCTCCATATTATCTTCCCTTTCTAAGCTGGCTTCTGGTGCGGGACCTGATGATGATGGCGATGATGTTGAGCGAAATAGTCAATGCCAGTAAGACCAGGGTGGCGCCCATGGCTATGGGTACGGTGGCGTCTATGTCCGGAGACTGGGTGGTCATCACGAAGATGTGATAGCCCAGGGTCATGAATTGATCGGTGGGCAGCTTGGGCAGGTAGGGCAGGTAATAGGCCGCCCCGGTGAACATGATGGGCGCCACCTCCCCGGCCCCCCGGCTGACCACCAGCACCACACCGGTCAGTATGCCGGGGATGGCCTGGGGAAGCACAATATGTTGGATGGCCTGCCATTTGGTGGCCCCCAGGGCCAGAGCCCCGGCCCGCTCTTCCTGCGGTATGGCCCTTAAGGCCTCCTCGGTGGCCACGATGATGATCGGAAGGTTCATCAGGGCCAGGGTCAGCGAGGCCCACAGGATGCAGGGCTGGCCGAACAATCCGCTCTGGCCCAGCGACCGGTCGATCCCGTTGCCGATGAACTGGATGAAAAAACCCAGCCCGAACAGGCCGAAAACTATGGACGGCACTCCGGCCAGGTTGTTGACCGCGCCCCGGATCATTTTGGTTATAAAGAAACCGGGCCTGGCGTATTCATGCAGGTAAACGGCCGTGGCCACTCCCACCGGCACCACCGCGATCAGCATCATGATCAGTGAAAACACCATCCCGAAAATGGCCGGGAAAATGCCCCCCTTGGTCATGCCTTCCGTCGGGGGCTGGGTCAGAAACTCCCAGCTCAGGCTTTTATACCCGCCGGCTATAACAGTGCCCAGTATCACTGCCAATATGGCCAGGATCAGCAGGACCGCCGAACTGGTGAGGCCTACCTTAAGTTTTTCCGCCGTCTTCCGGCAAGCGGATAATTTTGCGGGGTTATTGACCAAGCTCATTTATCAAACCGGATATCAGCTGTTTCAAACGGTCCCGCACCAGCCGGAACCTGGAGATCTGTTCCTCTTCGGTTCCCGGCTGGGCCGGGCCGGGCAAATCCCAGTGAAGGCGCACCGAGATGTCCGGAAAAGAGGTGGGGCACATTCCCTCGCTCTGGCCGCACAGGCTTATTATGCATCCGAAATGCCCGGTTCCTAGGTATTGCGATACTGATTTCGACTGTTGCCGGGAGATATCGATGCCGATTTCGGACATGACCCTGATTGCCAAAGGATGCACCGCCGCAGGCCTGGTGCCGGCGCTGTAGGCCTCGAAACGTCCTTCTCTCAAGTGGCGTAGAAGGCCTTCCGCCATCTGGCTCCGGGCCGAATTGGCCACGCACAGGAAGAGAACTTTGACCGGTTTCCTGTATCCGCTCATTATGCCTCCCAGTATGGTTTAGTTACATGCTTGGTTTTCATTTCCCTTTTCCGTACATCCTAGCCATCAATCCCTGGAACAGCGACCAGGATATCAGATTGATAATGAAGGTTGCCAGGAACAGCACGAGCCCGATGAAGAATAGGGCGTGGTAGTGGCCGCTGCCGAACACCACCTCGCCCAATTCGGCGGCAATGGTGGCGGTCATGGTGCGGGTGGATTCCAGCGGGTTGAAGGAGAACAGCGGGGCGTTGCCGGCGGCCATCAGCACCACCATGGTCTCACCCACCGCCCGGCCCATGCCGAACAGCGCCGCCGCCGAAACCCCGGGCAGCGCCGCCGGCAGCACCACTTTGACCGCGGTCTGCCAGGGGGTGGCGCCCAGACCCAGGGCCGCCTCCCGGAACGATCTGGGCACGGCATTGATGGCGTCCTCGGCCAGCGAATAGATGGCCGGAATCACGGCAAATCCCAGGGCGATGCCGGCGTTGATGGCGTTAAGGCGGTAGGTCCAGCCGAAGATGTTTTTTAAGAAAGAGGCCATTATTATCAGGGCAAAAAAGCCCAGCACCACCGAGGGAATGCCGGCCAGCAGTTCCACCACCGGTTTGATGAACTCCTTGAGCCGACGCCCGGCGAACTCCGAGCTGTAAAGGGCCGCTCCGATGGCCGCCGGAACAGCGAAAACCAGGGCGATCAGGGTCACTTTTAAACTGCCCAGGATTATCGGCCACAGCGAGAACCGGGGCTTATCCGACACCGGCTGCCATTCGATCCCATTGAAGAATTTACCGAAGGTTATCTCTTGCATCACTTCCCGGCTGAAGAATATCGGCAGCGACTCCCGCAGGATGAACAGGAATATCAGAAACACCGCGATTATGGCCAGGGTGGCGGTGACCTTGATGTTGACCTCTATCAGCGATTCCCCGAGGTAGCGGAACCTTTTTTTCTGGAGGCTCATAATAGTTTCCTTATAACAACAGCTAAATCCAGAGGGCCAGGTTATCACCAAAACCCTCTGGATCAGGCATTCATGGCGTTGACCGGCTTACTTTATCGTGAAATACCCGACTTTCTTGACGATCTCCTGGCCCTCGGGGGAGAGCACCCAGTCCACGAGTTTCTTGATCTCGCCACTGGGTTTTCCCCGCAGGTACCAATACAAGTTGCGGGCCAGCGGATACTGTCCGCTCTTGACGGTTTCGGTGGTGGGCTTAAAGCTGCCCTTGGCTGTCTTGATGGCTAATTCCTTGACGCCCTTGGCATAGGCGGCTCCTCCGTATCCTATCCCGTACACATCCTTGGACACCGCATTTACCACCGCCGCTGTGCCTGGAAGGGACTGCATGCTGGAGGTATAGTCGGCGTTCTTCATGGCCGCTTCCCGGAAGAATACGTAGGTGCCCGAGCTGTTCTCGCGGCCGTAGACGATGATCTTGGCGTCCGGCCCGCCCAGCTGCGACCAGTTGGTGGTGTTGCCGGTGTAGATGTCTTTGATCTGGTTTATGGTCAGTTCCGTGATGGGATTCTTCTCGTTAAGGTACAAGGTCACGCCGTCCTTGGCCACCGGGATCTCATAACCCAGGCTGAAATAACGGTCGCGCAGTTTCTGTTTTTCCGAATCCTTCATGCTGCGGGAGGCCTGGCAGACGTCGGTGGAGCCGTTGATCAGGGCCGCGATGCCCACTCCGGAACCGCCTCCGGTCACCTGGATCACCGCTCCCGGGTTCTTCTGCATGTAGATCTCGGCCCATCTCTGCCCTAAAAGCAGCAGGGTGTCGGACCCCTTTAGAGTTATGCCCCTCCCGGCCAGGGACAACCCGGCCATGATTGCCACCAGTGCCAAGGCTGCGGTTATGATGATTTTTTTGGTCATTTTAATCTCCTTAAATTTTTATTCTTAGAATTTGATCGGCTTTGTTGCGTGGATAAGGGGTAATTTGGTATAATCTGGCTATGATTAACGAACTGAAAGGGGCCAGAAGGTGAAAACATCACGTAACAACCCGAAAAGAACTTCTCATAAAACCAAGAAAAAGGCCCGGTATAAAATAAAAAACTGGCCGGCCTATAATGAAGCGTTAAAACAACGGGGTAGTATGACTGTTTGGATCAGTGATGATATAGTTTCCGGTTGGTATTATCGCGGCCCGCAGCGGCA